>NZ_JBPCHW010000018.1:0-94840 GCF_051011795.1 Chryseobacterium sp. RLHN22 | reverse complement strand
ATGCTTGGTTGGATAGTTTCAAAGCGCTGTTAATAAGGTTTGAAAAATTGAATATCACTTGGATAAATCTACATTATTTAGCTTTCTCTATCTTGTTTCTAAGAAAAATAAAAGTTTAAACAGGTTTATTGGAAAAAAGGCTCTAATACCTATTAAATTGGGTAATATTTCACCCAACTTATAATAGTATTTTTTTGATGTGTGATTTTAGTTAAAGATTTTTCTATATTTGAAAATTACCAAAACTAAAGCCATGAGAAAATTTCTGTTGTTAGCAATAATTCCTATTTTAAGTTTTTCCCAAGATAAAAATGCCGCTGAAACTAAAGTTAGTGAAGGTATTATTCTTCATGATGGAGGTAAATTTGAAGAAGCTCTGAATAAATATGAAGAAGCTTTGAAACTTGACAAAAATAATCTGTTCGCATTATCTGAGAAAGCTATGACTTTGGAAGCTTCAAAAAAGTATGATGAAGCCATCAATATTTGTAAATTAGCAATCTCGACATATCCAAAAGAAGATATAAAAACGGTTTATCTTACCTATGGTAACAGTTTAGATCATGCACGAAAACCGCAAGAAGCAATAAAAATTTATGATGAAGGAATTAAAAAATATCCTAATTTTCACCAGTTATACTTTAACAAAGGTATTACTTTAGTGAATGATAATCAGATTGAAAAAGCTCTGGAACAGTTCCAAAAATCCCTTGTCCTAAAACCGGACCATCCCGGTTCACTTAATGCAATAGCAGCTTTGAGCCGTGAACACCGCATCATTTCTATTTTAGCTTCACTCAGATATCTTGCCGTTGATAATAAAACATCTCGTGCAAAAGCAAATCTGGATTCTGTAATTGATTTGATGCAACAGGGAGTCACTCAGACTGATGAGAATAATATCAGTTTAAATATTAATGAGAAAACAATGGAACAGGCCGCAGGGAATGGAAAAAAAGAAAACAATTTCTCAATGGTAGATGTGGTTTTATCGATGACTGCCGCTTTGGATTTCGACGAGAAAAACAAAAACAAGACTCAGTGCGAGAAAGCAATCGATAAATTTGAAAGTATCTTTGCTGTGTTGAAAGAAGGACAAAAAAATAATAAAGGTTTTTACTGGGAATTTTTAGCTCCTTATTTTATTGAAATGAAAGAGCAAAATTTAACAGAGCCTTTTACCTATATTGCTTTTCTGCCGTCCCAGACTGAAGATATAAAAAAATATCATCACGATAACGCAAAAGAAATTAAGCGCTTTTATGATTGGAGCAAAAATTATATTTGGAAATAATATTTTAAACAAAAAAAGAGAAACTGTGAGGTTTCTCTTTTTATATATTCTATCCGAATTTCTTTTTTCTTAACCAGAAGAACAATCCTCCTAAAAGTCCGATAATTGCTAAAGGTAAAAGCAAATTCAGGTATTGCCAGTTTGTTCTTTCATCGGTGATTCTGTGGCGGTCGAGAAGACGTTCTTCGATGTTTCTATTTCTCAGATCCATCAGATTGCTGTCGTCGAGAAGATAATCCAGCGCATTTCTAAGGAACTGTTCGTTACCAAACTGCTCGTCAGTCAACATATCGACTCCCAAAGGTAGAGCCTGCCCTTTGATAACTTTATTTCTCCCCACATCTCCATCTGCAATCACAATCATTTTATTTTCAGGACTTGATGCTTTGAATCCAGGGTAAGATTTTCTTTCAATTCTTGAAGCATAAGCCGAATTGAACTTCCCTTCCAAAGCCACTGCAAAAATCTTTGGCGTGCTTGGTTTTTCCATTTGCCCGAGACTGTCGACACTTGCAATTTCTTTTAGCTCAACATAGTTCGGAACCTGCTTCAATAAAGTTCTTTCACTTGATTCAAATAAAACATGGGTTTTAAATTTCTTCCCGCCTAAAGTATCGATCGATGTAGGAAATTCTAATTTTACGGGATTGATATTTTTTGTAATAGGATGATCAAGTTCTGCAATACCTAAAGGGAAATATGGCCACGGAAGGCTTGAATATTGTGCATTTCCGCCCACTTCACCTGTTACAAGTTTTAAAAGAGCGTATTTTTTCACATCTTTTACCAAAGCAGGATTGATTCTTAAACCATAATTAAAAAAGAAATCGGTCATGTTGATATCCACCGGGAAAGGCATTACTTTTTTAGCTCTTGTCAAAGTATCCATTTCAGCATTTACGGCATCAATCATCCAGAGTGTTTTTCCGCCGTTCATGATGTACTGATCCAGGATTACTTTCTCACCATCCGTAAAAGCTTTTCTTGGTTTTGCAATCACCAAAGCACTCATCTGTTTCAATAACGGAACGTCCGCCTGGGTAATTTCAACATTGTTTTTAGGGACAATCGGACCTGCATCATAGCTTTCCGTTGCCAGTCTCATAAAACTTTCAAATTCCGTTGGACTCAGTTCATCCTGATTGACCAGAATTCCAACCTTTTTTCTTTTGTCTGTTGCTACCGCTTTGATATTTGAAACTAAATTATATTCTAAATTTTCAATCGATTTTCTCAACTGATCATCTGCATTAATATTTGCCTGCTGTACAACCAAAGGTATAGAAATTCCTCTCTGATTATACTTTACCACTGCGTACGGAAACAAATAAATCTGGGTAACTTTTCCGTCTTTAAAATCCGGAAGAACCGAAGGCTGCATTCCCATTGCCATTAAAGTGTCTTGAGACATCTTAGTTTTCATCGGGTCGATGAATTTGAAATCAATTTTCGAATTGATTTTTCTGAATTCTTCGAGCATAAATTTCGTTTCACTCTGCAACTGTTTGAAATTTGCCGGAAAATCTCCTTCCAGGTAAACATCCACTGTCAAAGGCTTTTTAACCGATTCCAAAACTTTGATGGTACTTTCGGAAAGTGTATATCTTTTTTCTTTAGTTAAATCTAATCTGATGCCCGAAAATGCAAGAACCAATGCAACGGCAAAAGTTCCAATCAATAAAATGGCAAATGGAGATTTTAGGTTAATCTTCTTCATGTTTTTTACTTCTTTTTATTGATAAAATGATTAGACAATGCTAGTGTAAGGCCAATAATAAAAACAAAATAGGCAACATCTTTAAAATCGATAAGTCCTCTTGTAAAACCTAAGAAATGCTGATAAAAACCAACAGTCTGTAAGATAAAATCTGCTCCACCTAACAATTTATAACTTGCCAGCTGCTCAATTCCGAAATACATGATAAAACACATGAAAACTCCCAAAAGATAAGCCATAATCTGATTCTGAGAAAGCGATGAAGCCAAAATTCCAACACCTGAAAAAGCTGCAATGAGAATCATTAAACCGAAGTAGCTTCCTAAAGTCATTCCCATATCGATATTTCCTTCAGGAACTCCCAAAACATACACCGTATAAAAATAAATGACCGAAGGAATCAGACACATAATGCCGACAACCCAAACTGAAAGAAATTTCCCTGAAACCAATTCTGAAACTTTCAGAGGCTGTGAAAATAACCAGTTTAAAGTCCCCGTCTGTTGTTCTTCCGCAAAAGTTTTCATCGACAAAGCCGGAACAATAAACATCAATAGCCAGGGTACCAAAACGAAATAGCTTTGTAAAGAAGCCAATCCGATGTCAAAAATATTGGAATCATTCTCGAAAAAAAACAAAAACAGAGTTGTTATCAGGCTGAAAGCCGCAATGATGATCCATGCGCTCCAGTTCCCGAAATAGCTCCAAAGTTCTTTTTTAAATATTGCAAACATGTTTTTAGTATAAGTTATAGGTTATTAGTTATGGGTATGATTCAACTTATAATTCATCACTCACAATTTATAACTATTATTAATTCTTCTTTCTCTTATTCACCAGTTTCACCGTCATCATGATTAAAAATACCAGAACGAAAAATCCGGTGATTAATTGCCACCAATATTCAATGACCTGATATTTTAGAATAACGGTAAAAACGACCAAAAATAAAATAAATGTGGCAATTTCGTTAGCCTGTCTCAGTTTTAAATTGGCTGTTTCTAAAGTTTTTCCGTTCAGTTGAACTATATGTTTTACTTTTTTCCAGCACCAGTAATGGTAAATTGCCAATCCGATCAGGAAAGTAAGCTTTAAATGAAACCAAGGAGTTTTCATCAAACCAGTATTTAGAAATATCATCACTAAACCACAAACTGCCATGATAATTCCGGCAGGAACGGTAATGATATTCCACAGTCTTCTTGCCATAAAAGTGTATTGCTCCCTGAGAATCAACTTTTTTTCTTCCGAAAAAGCATCAGTATCTTTATAGTACACAAAAATCCTTACGAGATAAAAAATTCCCGCAAAATAACTGACCATGAAAATAATGTGCAACGCCTTGATAATGGTATAAAGCATCGTAAAAATTTGTGTGCAAAGATAATGATTTTGTTGATGAATTTAAGGCAAAAATACTAAGTAGGTGAACAATTCACATAACATTATTATTTTTATTTATTAAATTTAATTATGTTTATGTATTATATAAATTCCGACTAAAGCCAGTAAGGAATATTTAAAAAGAAAACGGGCTGAAGCCCGTTCCTATGGGTTGACAGAAATGCTGTCAATTTTTTTACCATCGGTGTATCTTTTAATGTATTTCAGTTTTCCATTTTCGTCATAATATTTCCAGTCACCGAAATAATACCAATGGCGTTCGTTTTCAGAAATATCGAGCTTGCTTTGTCCGCGTTCCATAATGTTTCCGTTTTGATGATAAACAAACATTTTGGATTGCTTCTTTCCTATTTTTTCTTTCTGATAAAGCTTTTTTCCCAAAAATGTTTTCCAGACGCCCACTCTTTCTCCTTTATGATATCTTCCGAAGGTAACCAGTGTATCCTTATCGACAGGATATTCTTCTTTCCATTTTCCGTGGCGTTTCTGAACTTTATTAGAAATTTTTATATATTGGTTCATTTTGGTCTGACAAGAAACAAAAACCATAACCGAAAATACCGTAAGTATGAGATTTTTAAACATAAAAAAAACAGAATTTCTGTAAATATAGAAATTCTGTTTCTATTCTACAATTGTAGAAGTATTTATTTTTTAAGAAATCACTCTCAACTCCTTTCCAACTTTTTCAAAAGCTGCAATTGCTTTATCTAAATGTTCTCTTGTATGTGCGGCCGAAAGCTGTACTCTGATCCTCGCTTTTTCTTTAGGAACAACAGGATAGAAGAATCCAATTACGTAAATTCCTTCATCCATCAATTTCTCAGCCATTTGCTGAGATAATTTAGCATCATACAGCATGACAGGAACAATGGCAGCATCTCCGTCTGGAATATCAAAACCTTTCGCTTTCATTTCTGTTCTGAAGTAAGAAGCATTATCCATCACTTTATCACGAAGAGAAGTATCATCAGAGATCATTTCCAGAACCTTCAACGCTGCACCCACAATTCCCGGAGCCAAAGAATTTGAGAACAAATAAGGTCTTGAACGCTGTCTCAGCATATCGATGATTTCCTTTTTTCCTGAAGTAAATCCGCCTAAAGCTCCACCTAAAGCTTTTCCTAAAGTAGAAGTAATAATATCTACTCTACCCATCACTTCGTTGGCTTCGTGAGTTCCACGACCTGTTTTTCCAATGAAACCTGTTGCGTGAGAATCGTCAACCATTACCAAAGCATCATATTTATCGGCTAAATCGCAAACTCCTTTTAAATCAGCAACGATTCCGTCCATTGAGAAAACGCCGTCAGTCACAATAATTTTAAAACGGTGATTTTTTTCTGAAGCAGCGATTAACTGAGCTTCCAGATCCTCCATATTATTGTTTTTGTAACGGTATCTTGCTGCTTTACAAAGACGAACTCCATCGATAATTGAAGCATGGTTCAATTCATCTGATATAATTGCATCTTCTTCCGTAAACAAAGGTTCGAAAACTCCGCCATTCGCATCGAAGCAAGCCGCATAAAGAATAGTATCTTCAAGTCCTAAGAATTCAGCAATTTTCTGTTCTAATTGCTTGTGAATATCCTGAGTTCCGCAGATGAAACGTACTGAAGACATTCCGTAACCGTGAGATTCGATCATATCCTGTGAAGCTTTCATTACTTCGGGATGATTTGATAACCCCAGATAATTGTTGGCACAGAAGTTCAACAGCTTTTTTCCGTTGGCTTCGATTTCTGCGCTTTGCTGAGAAGTGATGATCCTTTCTCTCTTGTAAAGCCCGTCGTTATCGATATTTTGTAATTCGTTCTGTAAGTTTTCAAGATACTTTTTAGAAATCATTATAATATTATTTAAGTTGGGCTAATTTAATAAAAAGGCTTTAAACAAAATACTTTTAGCCATTTTTATTGATACAACCTTATATTTTCTGAAAATTCAGTCTTGTTAGTCTACTAATTTAATAGGATAATAACTATATTTGAATTTTAAAATTGAATCATAATGAAATTGACACAGGTAAAAACTACCCAAAATATAAAGCCGGAAGAATTTATTTCGAATCACATGAAAGCCTGCAAACCCATAATTTTAAAAGATTTTGTTGAACAAGACAGCCCGGCTTATCAAAAATGGAATTATGAATATTTTAAACAAATCGCAGGTGAAACGAAAGTCAATGTTTACGGAAGTGAGCTAGAATCTATCGACAGAGTGGCCAGTAAACCTGTTGCTGAAACTACTTTTGCAGAATATTTAGATCTCATCAGCACAAAAACTACAGAATATCGTCTTTTCCTTTTTAATCTTTTAAGCATTAAACCTGAGCTGAAAAATGATCTTTATTACAAAGATGTTACGAAAGGGAAAGTTTTAAAGTGGCTTCCTTTTATGTTTTTCGGTGGAAAAGGTTCGATTACACGGAATCATATTGACATTGATATGTCGCACGTTTTCATCACCCAATTTCAGGGAATTAAAAGAATCTGGTTATTTCCTTGGGAGCAATCTGATCTGATGTATAAGCTTCCTTATAATTTTCACAGCTTAGTTAATCTTCAGGAACCAGATTATGAAAAATATCCTGCTTTGAAATTTCTGAATGGTTATGAAGCTGTCATTAAACCAGGAGAAACTCTTTACATACCTTCCGGATGGTGGCATTATATACAATACGAAACCGAAGGATATTCCGTTTCTGTTCGTGCCTTGCCCTCAAGCTGGCTGGAAAAATGGAGAGGGTTTAAAAATTTAGTTATCATCAGACATTTCGATAATACGATGAGAAAAGTTTTTAGAGAAAAATGGTTTAATTATAAAGTTAAAATCGCAAATAAACGTGCAGAAAAAGCGATGAAGAAAGCTTCTTGAGTTGGATGATAGAAGTTAGGTGCTAAATTAGCCTCCAATTCAATGCTTTTTCCCAAAATTGATTGTACTTTCTGGTAACATATAACTTTGACACCCAACTTCCAGCTAAAACCTATTTCTTAATAAACTTCTTGGTAAATTCCGAAGTAGAAGTCTTCACTTTTACAACATAAACTCCGGTAAGCAAATCTGAAACGTTTACAACTTTTCCGTTAGAAATACCGTTTTCCTGAATATTTCCGATCAAACTTCCTTTTGCATCGAAAATTGCAATCGAACTGATCTTCCCATCTGTTTCTATACTTAATCTTTCAGTAGCCGGGTTAGGATAAATTTTTATGGATTCTTTTTTTGAAAGCTCATTTGTAGATAAAGTCGGAAGATTATTAATCTGAATATTATCAACTCTGAAGCCTGTTCCAAAATCATCGTATACAAAATCAATAGCCTGTACATTTTTGTTCGCACCTAGCGCACCTGAGTAAATTTGATTTCCATTTAAAAAATATTGAATTGTATTGTCAGACTGTCTAATAATTACTTTTAATTTATTCCATGTATTAGCCGTTAATAAAGGACCATTCGCCAATCCTGCTGCAGTTCTGTATTTCAGCATCCCGGTTTGATAGTCAATCTGAAAAGAAGCCGTGTAATCTGAAATTAATGCATTATTATATATGGCAATTTCATAAGACGAAGAATTAAGCCCACCGAAATTATAATCAAAAGAAATCTCTACATCAGTACTTGTAACAAGACTCGTTATATTTTTTTCCACTCCACATGGCTCTTGTATCAACCCGTTACTGATCATGCTAAAAGACCTTGTTCCATCTGTAGGGAGTGTATTTACAACCTGTGCATTTCCGACAGGAAGTCCACCCCATGCAACCCAACCTTGTTGGCCAGCCAAATTTCCAACTGTATATCCTTCTGAACTTTCAAAAGAGATTTTTTGCACCTGCGCTTTAAAACAAAACGCTCCAAACGACATAAATGCCATTAAAGTAAATAGAGTTTTTCTCATAGAAAATATTTAACAATTAATGAATCAACAAGTTATAATTTTACAAGACTGCAAAATTAATACCTTATTTTCAATATCGTAAATATTTCCCGTTATATTTATTTAATGTTCAAAATTTAAAATATATAACATCCTGATCATTAACGTCTATCAAATATTCTTCATGAAAATTAATTCCATATAAATTTAAGCCGAAAAGCTTTCATAAAAATGAAAGATTGAAATTAAAGATGTAAGATCTACTTTATTTTTTTACATCATATTTTTTATAAATCACTCCTTGTAAAGATTTTATTCGGGCAGTACATTCATCGGAAATTAATGTCATTATAAGATTCTCGCCTATAATTTCATACTTATACTTTCCTGTAGATCCAGCATCGCAAGGAGTTCCGCCGGAATTTTTCACTAAAGTAATTTCTTCATTAGTGATACTGTAATTCATGTTTTCAATAACTTTATTGCCGAGTAAAACATCTATTTTATCCTTAGAAAACTTTAAGACAACTTCAGTTTCCTGAGGAATTTTTGCAAGACCATTCCATTGTGTGTTCAACAGTGGATTCTCAACATTTTTATTTCCACAGGAAACTAATATTGCCAATAAAGTTGTAGAGAAAAGCAATAAAGCGAAGAATAATTTTGTAATTTTCATAGTTGTTGTTTTATTAAAACAAATATACATTGAAAATCAATACCATAAATTATTTATTCTTTTACAAATTTGAAATTCGAATTGACAACTTTAATAAAATAAACTCCTTTTTCTAAAAGAGAAATATCGATCTGTTTATCTGTTTTTCCTTTTTTCATCAATCTTCCATCAGCGGTAAAAATCTGATATTCTGTTTCTTTTTTAAGTCCCGAAATAAACAATTCATCTTTTGCCGGATTTGGATAAATATTAAATTCTTCAGCTTTAAAATCAACAGTACTTAAGCTGTTATCCTGTGTAACCGTTGAATTTCTCTCCAAAATCTGGTATTCATAATTAAACTGAACATTAGCAATCGGAAAACTTACCGTTTCCGTAAAATACTGGTTGTTTGAAGTGTTGTTTAATGCAAAAAAAGCAGTCTGTCCACCTGTTCCTGTTACTTTAATCGGCAACGGCATCTCAAAGAAATTTACCGAAGAATGACTTTGAGTTTGTGACGCTTTAAAAGTAACCTGATTTCCGACCTGTTTCCAACGAATATCGTACGTTGGATGACCCTGTCCGTAGATCCAGTCATTAAAAAATTCTGTAAAGTCTTTTCCTGTCGAAGTTAAAAAAGAAGCATTTAGATCTGAAGTTCTGACATAACTGTAAGCCAGATTAGGTCTTGCATGATAATCTTTTAATGCCTGATAAAATACGGTATCCCCTAAGATCCACTTCATCATTCTTACGACATATCCTCCTTTTGAATAAGTTAATCTTCCATTAAAAATAGAATTGACATTTCCTAAATTGCTGTCTGCAACGTATACACTTCCTCCCGCAACGCTTGTAATATAGTTTTTTTCACTTAACAGATAATTTAAAAATCCTGAATTGGTCATTATCAGTTTTTCGTAGGCAACATGCTCTCCAAAAGTAGCAAACCCTTCATTGAGCCAAATATCATTCCATGCTCCGCAGGTAACCTTATCTCCGAACCATTGGTGAGCCAATTCGTGGGCAATTAATTGCTTACTCCATCCCCCCATTGAAGACATCGTTTGGTGTTCCATTCCACCTCCGGCTGTGAATTCCATGTGACCATATTTTTCATTTCGGAAAGGATAAGCTCCAAAATAAGTTTCGAAAGTGTCCATCACCGTTTTTGTCCAATCAATATTTGCCATACTCGTTGCATCAGTACTTGTGGAAGGGTACAGATAATTTACAAACGGAAAAGGCGGTGTTCCCATCGTATCATTCAGTTTAACAAAATTGGTAATTGAAAGAGCAACAAGATACGCAGCTATAGGATATTGTGTTCTCCAAAATGTTCTTTTCTGCCCGTTTCCTAAAATCGTTTCCGACATTAATTTACCATTTGCAGCTACGCTGTATTGCGCAGGAGTCGTTACTTTAATATCAAATTTTTCAATCTTATCATTCAAACTTTGCTTCGTAGGAAACCAGTCTTGTGCACCATAAGGTTCATTCAAAGTAGAAAGAACAGCGCTGCTGCCTTGTGTATTGGTGAAAAATGCATTATTGGCAAGTGAAGGTGCACCGTGATACTGTATGGTGATAGAATCCAAAACATTGGCAGGTAATGTATTTGGGAAATCAATTTTTAGTTCGTTGGAAGAAAACTGCTGTAAAACTAAATTCTGACCGTGATAAATAACCTGTGTAGCAAACATATTTATATTCAAATCAAAATAAATACTGTTCATTGCCTGATTCGGTTTAAAGTGGGAAGTTACAGAACCCGAAATATTGTGCACCGCCGGATCAATAGAAACATCCATTCGCTGATACTGCAAATCGTAGTTTAGCGTATTGGGATTGATATTTCCTGCAGCCATTTTCGCTTCAAAAGATTTCATTTCTTTTTTAATTAACCCCTTCTTCTCAATGTTTTCATGTGCGCTTTGAGCTGATAATGTATGAACAGCAAAGAGGCTTAAACATAGAAGGTAAAATTTTCTCATAGTCAGATAATTAGGCAATAAAGATAAAAAAAACCTTTCAATCTGAGATTGAAAGGTTTTGTATGAAGTTAATTTTTATTTATAAATCTAAGGCTGGTTTGAGTATTTGCTCCATCTTGCTTTTTACCTGACCCACTGAGCCTGCATAGTTATTAACCATTAAAGAAAAACAAAGTGTTCTTCCAGAATTGGTTTTTAAATAACCAGCTAAAGTTTTTACTTTATTTAGAGTTCCTGTTTTTGCAAAAACCTGTCCGTTTCCTTCTGTTAAGAACATACTTTTCAACGTTCCTGACTGTCCGCCAATTGGCAGGGAGTTGAAATACGTTTTATAATATTTCTCATTCATCAGAGAAGTTAAAAACTTCACCTGGGAAATTGGTGTTACATGATTGCTTCTGGAAAGCCCGCTTCCATCCATATAGTTCAGACCTTCAAGGTCAAATTCGATATCTTTTAAATGGCTGTTTACAACTAATCTTCCTGATTCAGAAGTCTGATCGCCCATTTTGAAATAACCAACGGTCTTCAATAAGGCTTCTGCTAAAGAATTATCGCTTCGTTGATTAGTGTAATAAATAATATCACCCAAAGTAGGAGATTTGTAAGCAGCAATCATCTTTCTAACTTCTGGAGAAGATTCTGTAATTCTTGGAGTTACTTTTCCTGTAACTGCAACTCCGCTCTTTACAAGACTTGCTTTGAAAGAATTGGCAAGAAAAGCCGGAGCATCCGGTAATTTAGTCGTTAAAGTTCCGTCTCCTTCATATTTTTCAGCATACACCATTTGGTTCGCATAAGGCGAAACATAGAAGAACTTTTTGTCTGCCGCAGCATTCATTGATTTTTTTACAATCAGTTTTTCATTTGCCGGATTGATTTCACGGGTTGTACCAACGGGTAAGTAGTAATTATTGTTTTCTAACCACACAACATTTTCCGGAAGTCTCGAAATGTTACCTTTGAAAAGCGCTGTCTGAATAATAATATCACCATTTACCTTTTTGATGCCTTCGCGTGCAATACCACCTGCAAAATCTGAAACGATATCTTTGTAAGACCAGGCTCCTGCTTTGTTGGTTCCTAAACTTGGATCACCACTTCCTACAATATAAAGATTACCGTTCAAAACTCCATTCTCATCAATTTCCCCTGAATACTCCAACTGGGTCATCCAACGGTAGTTTTCACCCAACATGCTCATTGCCGTTTCGGTGGTTAACAATTTGGTTGTAGAAGCTGGAACAAGCGGAGTATTTTCGTTATAAGAAGAAATAATTTTCTTCGTTTTCGGATCGTAGACTACAAATCCCCAAGACGCATTTTTCAGCACAGGGTCTGTCATCATCGTGTTTACACTGATATCTACAAGTTCTTTTGGCGACAGAATAGCCTTTTCCACATACGCAGCCGGCGAAGGAAGGTTTAAGCTACTTTTCTGATTGTCGTAATTCTGAGAGTAAAGAACTGTAGAAACGGTCGATTGAGCAAGTAGAAAACCAGCAGTCAAGACCGTAATACCTGAAGTATATTTTCTGAAATTTACCATCTAATTTTTCTTTTTGTCATATTTTGGATAGCTTAAAAAAGGATTGGTTAAATCGTTAGTTAAATTCCAAACATATAATCAACGACCAAATGTAGAAATTATTGTTGTATGGTGGTTCAGTAGACTATTATAAAACCCTATAAAATTTGTTAAATTTTGTTAAAAATCCACAAAAATATCTTTTTTAATACTTTGATAAGCAGTGATTTCGTCAAATTCTTTTAAACTTAATAAAACAAGACTTTTAAATTTTTCATAGTTTTTTCCGCGTGGAAGCTTAAGCAAAATCTGGAATTGATAAAGATTGTTTAACCTTGCAATCTGCGCTCTTTCAGGGCCTAAAATACAATCTTCGGGAAGATATTTTCTTAAAATTGATCCTAAAAACTGTGAAGCACGATTCACTTTTTCGTCCCTTCTGTGTTTCATCTCAATCATGATTAGCTTTGTAAAAGGCGGATAGTTAAATTTCTGTCGTTCGGTGAGGAAGTATTTATAAATTTTAGAAATATTATTCATTTTAATCAACTGAAAAACAGAATGATCGGGATTAAAGGTCTGAATTAAAATTCTGCCCTGTCCCGAAACTCTTCCCGCTCTTCCGGAAACCTGCGTAATCAGCTGATACGCTCTTTCTTCCGCTCTGAAATCCTGCACATACAGCATAGAATCTGCTTTTGGAATTGCCACCAATTCAATATGATCAAAATCCAGACCTTTGGAAATCATTTGTGTTCCGACTATAATATCGGTTTCCCGGTCCTCAATTTTTTCGTATAATTTTTCGTAGGCAAATTTTTTCCGCATCGAATCAACATCCATTCTGTCAACTTCACTGTCAGGAAAAATCTTAGAAACTTCTTCATGAATCTGCTCCACTCCTACGCCTCTTTCATTTAAATTCTCGGAATAACATTTCGGGCATGCTTTTGGTTTTGAAGCTCTTTGACCGCAATAATGGCATTTCATTTCGTTTGCTGCTTTATGATACGTCATTACCACGTCACAATTGGAGCAGTAGTTTACGTAACCGCAAGATTCGCATTCCAAAACACTAGCATAACCACGACGGTTATGAAGAATCATCGTCTGATTTTTCTCTTCCAACGTTTTTTTGATTTCATCAATTAATTTCAACGAAAAATTGCCTGAAACCTTTTTAGAATCCTGTGCTTCTTTAAAATTAATCAACTCAAATTCAGGAAGCTTTACATTTCCGAATCTTTCATTCAGAAAAACATATTTTAACTTTTCTTTTCTTGCCAGATAATAACTCTCCACAGAAGGGGTTGCAGAGCCTAAAATCACATTTGCTCCATAAAAATTAGCCAAAACCAAAGCCGCATCTTTTGCATTGAAAAACGGAGAAACTTCTCTCGGTTTATACCCGGAATCATGCTCCTCATCTACCACAATCAATCCTAAATTCTGAAAAGGTAAAAACAAGGAATTTCTTGTCGCAATGAGGACGGAAATGTCATTATTTTTAATTCTTCTCCAGATTTCAACCTTTTCAAAATCGGTGAGTTTCTGATGATAAAAACCAAGCTGTCTTCCATATTTTTTCTCTAATCTTTGGGTAATTTGTTTCGTTAAAGAAATTTCTGGAAGCAAAAACAATACATTTTTTCCTTCTGAAATACATTCTTCGATTTTTTCTAAATAAATATGGGTTTTTCCTGATGAAGTAACGCCGTGAAGCAATACATTTCGACCTTCTTCAAACGCTTCATTTACTTCAATTTTTGCAGTTTTCTGAACTTCAGTTAGTTCTTCAACCTCTTCAATCTCACCTTCATAACTTTCGATTCGGTCTTTCTGCATGTAATATTCTTCGACAAGATGTTTATCTGCCAAAGATTTTAAATGGGAACTTGCAAAATATCCGTCTTCAAACAATTCTGATTTTTTGATGTGTAAATCAGGATTCTCAGTCTGTTTTTCTAAAATATGAAGGAAAAGATCCTTTTGTTTTTTAGCTTTATTTAATTTTAACAGAACCTCAGTCAGGTCATTATTATTCAAAACCTCATCGTTGATTTTCACATAAGCAACTTCTTTTGCTTTGTATTTTTCTGCGATTTTCTCATCGATTTCGATGTATTGTAAATCAATCAGAGAATTGATGGTTTTAATGATATCCTTTTTCGGGATAAATGCTTCAATATCCGTTAAATTAATCAGCTGACGAACTTCCAATGCCTGAATTAAATACATCTCATTGACATCCAGATTTTCAAATTCAACGGTAGCATTTGGCTTTAGTTTAAGATAGGTTTCACTTTCCAGTTTTAAAGAAGACGGAAAAGCAAACCTATAAATTTCGCCCAAATTACAGAGATAATAATCTGAAAGCCATTTCCAGAACTTAATCTGTTGCGGTGGTAAAATCGGCTGTTCGTCTAAAATACTGATGACTTCCTTCGGAACAAACTGAGTAGGTTCTTCATCATGCAACTCAAAAACAATTCCCGTGTAAATTTTTTTTCCGCCAAACTGCACCAAAACTCTCATTCCAGGCTGAATTATTGGTAATAATTCTTCAGGAACTTTATACGTAAAAGTTCCTTTCAGATTGAGCGGTAAAATAATTTGAGCGTATTGCAAGGAAATAATTAAAGTGTAAAATTAGATTTTTCTTTTTAAAAATAAAAGTACAACCTTATTTTCCTTGAACTAATGGTCGTCAAAAACCTGTAAGTTTTGAAAAGCTGTTAGGTTTAGTTTATACAGTAATGTCGCTTCGATTGATTACAATTCGAAAATCGCTACTACAATATGTTTGTTAAACTCTCCTAAAATTAAAAACTGACAGATTTGTAATAAATTTCGAATTCAAAAAAACTTTATCTTTGCGACTATGATTTTACGAGGAGAAAACTTAATCAAGGAATACGGTCCCAAGAAAGTTGTAAAAGGCGTTTCTGTACAGGTTCAGCAGGGAGAAATTGTTGGTTTGCTTGGTCCGAACGGAGCGGGAAAAACCACTTCATTTTATATGATCGTAGGTTTGGTAAAGCCTACTTCGGGAAGAATTTTCTTGGACAAACAAGAAATTACTTCTGATGCAATGTACCGACGTGCCCAAAAAGGCATCGGTTATCTTGCACAGGAAGCCTCGGTTTTCAGAAAGCTTTCAGTAGAAGACAATATTTTGGGGGTTTTGCAGCTGACAAAACTTTCAAAAAGAGAGCAACAGATAAAATGTGACGAGCTGATTGAAGAATTTTCTCTTCAGCACGTTCGTAAAAACAGGGGAGATCTTCTTTCCGGAGGGGAAAGACGTAGAACCGAGATTGCAAGATGTTTGGCAACTGACCCGAGTTTTATTCTTTTGGATGAACCTTTTGCGGGAGTTGACCCGATTGCCGTTGAAGATATTCAGAAAATTGTAAGAAGCTTGACCGATAAAAACATCGGAATTCTGATTACCGATCACAACGTACAACAGACTTTGGCGATTACCAACAAAACATACATCATGTTTGAAGGAAAGATCCTGAAAGAAGGTCTTCCTGAAGATTTGGCAAATGATCCACAAGTAAGAGAGGCGTATTTGGGTGAAAACTTCGTTTATCAGAGCATCTTCGACAAACCTAGCAAGAAAAGCTATGCGTACAATATTTGGGCAGGAAATTTCGAATCTAAATCTCAATTCCAAGGTTTTGTAGATGAAAATTTTGCTCAGTTTGATGATTTGAGATTGATGTACGGATTTGAAGATATTAGTTTTGCTTCATTAGGAAATTCAGAAATTCAGCATATTTTTAATGATGTTGTCGATAAAAATGCCAATAATTCTTTTGCTTTCCAGAAAAAAGAAATCAATTCAAATTATTCATTAGAACAGGCACACGCAGATTCTAAAGCAGCCAGCAAATCTGAACTGCATTATCTGACGACTTATGTTTTTGAGGGATAAATAATTTAACATTAAGATTTTTTAGCTGTAAGAGGTTTTAAAAATCAATAAATTGATTTAAGCACAACGCTTAATCATTTACATTGGTTAATCTTAAAATACACAGAATATTATCCTTAACAACTAAACTATCTTAATGGTTTAAAATTAATCTAAGATCAAAGTTTTTCGAAATTATTTGCTGAAAAATATAATAAAACGTACCTTTTCTTTCAGAAACGGTACGTTTTTTCATTAAAACCAATTCATGGCAAAACCTTTTAATAGAACAGTTACGTTATTCGGAATTTACAGACAGCTGGTTCCGTTTATAAAGCCTTATAGACCGATGATTTATGGAACTTTGTTTCTTACTTTTCTCGGCGCTTTGGCGGCACAGGTAAACCCTTTAGTTTTAAAATATACAGTGGATGAAGTTACTAAACTGACACACCTTCCGCATCCGATGAGTGAAGGAATTCATATTTTAATTCTTATTTCCATCATTTTATTGGGAAAAGAACTGCTGAATATTTTCATCAATTTCGGACAGAAATTTTATGGTGAGAAAATCAGGATTAATGTAAGTTCAGTTTTAGCACAATCCGCAATCGACAAGATTTTGACGTACAGAGTTGCTTATTTTAATGACGAAAACCACGAATCTGGGAAACTTCAAATTAGAATTGACAGAGGAATTGAGAGTTTAACGAGATTGGTACAAAACTTTTTCATTGATATTTTACCGCTTTTCTCAAATGCGATAATTGCTTTAATTATCATGTACATCCAGAATGTGTATGTCGGTTTGGTTTCTACGATTATTGTTCCGATTTATTTTTACATCAGTTCGTTACAGGCAAAAAAACTCGGCGGCGTAAGACGTACATTGAGAAATCAACGAGAACAGAAAACTTCAGGACTTTTAAATTTAATCAATTCGATTATGGTGATTAAAAGTTTTGTCCGCGAAAAGTTTGAAGGCAAAAAACAGTACGATTTGCAGATGCAGCTGATGGAGAGCCAACTGTTTACCCGAAAAACCAATTTTATTTATGATGGTTTAAAAACTTTTATTGAGCAGTTTGGGGTTGTTTTAATTATTCTTCTGACGGTTTATCTGGTTTTAGATCAACAAATGACGATTGGCGCCATCATGCTTCACATTATGCTTTTTAACAATGTTTCTTCGCCAATCAGACAGCTTCACAGAATCTATGATGACATGAATGATGCAATGATTTATGCGGAAGGTTATTTTGATATTTTAAATGCTGAAAACGAGATTGAGCCCAACGGAACTTTTGTAGAAAACGAAATAAAAGGAAATTTTGAATTGAGAAATGTCAATTTCACGTATCCAAACGGAACTCAGGCGCTTCATGATGTTTCGATGACCATTGAGAATGGAAAAACCACTGCGTTAGTCGGTTTAAGCGGAGCCGGAAAATCAACCATCATCAATCTCCTTTGTAAATTCTATCTTCCCGATTCAGGAGAAATTATTTTGGATAAAGTTGATTTAAAAAATTATAACAATACCTTTCTTCGTGATGATTTAGGATTAGTTCTCCAAAAAAATCATATTTTTCAGGGAAGTATTGAAGACAACATCCGCTACGGAAACATGAATGCGAGTTTTGAAGAAATTGAAGAAGCAGCTAAAAAAGCTTATCTCCACGAACAAATTTTAGATCTTCCTGAAAAATATCAACATGATGCAACTCAACTTTCAGGTGGACAGCAGCAGAGAATTGCGATTGCGCGATTATTTCTGAAAAATCCGCCGATTATTTTCCTTGATGAACCGACTGCAAGTCTCGATGCGATTGCTACCGAACAGATTAAAAATTCTTTAGACGCCATAAAAGAAGGCAGAACCGTTGTGATTATTTCGCATTCCCTTTCACAGATTTTAGATTCTGATAAAATTTATGTGATGAAAAAAGGACAGGTTGTAGAAAGCGGAACCCACGATGAATTGGTACAAATGAATGGAACTTACCGAGAAATTTTTGATGCTTCTGCAAGAAGTCTGAATCTGGATAAACTGGTGAATACGTTTAAAAATTAATGTAGCAATTTAACAATGTAGGAGTGTAACAATGAATAGTGCAATGCTAAGTGTTTTACTATGTCTTTTTAACACAAGGAGCACTAAGAATTTCACAATGAACACAAATATTAGTGAACTTTGTGAAAAACCTTTGTGTTCCTTGTGGTAAATAAAAAGTTAAAAAATCATTCATATTAGTCTAAATTTGCATCAACGAACCTCTCATTTTTCATTTGTAACTTCTCACTAAAAAATGAACGACCATTACCTCAAAAAACTCGACCGGGTAACAGCAATTCTAACCCAATTACAGTCAAAACCGATTGTAAGAGCGCAAGATTTGGCGAAAAAATTTGACGTGAGTATAAGAACGATTTATCGAGATGTAAAAACCTTGGAAAATGCCGGGATTCCCATCATTGGCGAAGCCGGAAGCGGCTATTCTCTGATGGATGGCTACAAACTTCCGCCCATTATGTTTACTAAAGAAGAAGTTCTGAGTTTTATTACTGCCGAAAAACTAATGCAGCGCTTTTCACACGAAAGTCTCGGAAATCATTATAGAACGGCCATGGAAAAAGTTCGTTCAGTACTGAAATATTCTGACAGAAATTTGCTGGCAAACATTGAAAAGCAAATTGATATTTTTGATAATTACCCGAAAACTGAAGATAAAATTAAAAACATCATTCCAACTATTTTGGAAAGCATAGCCGAAAAGGTTCAGATTTCAATCGATTATAAAGCGGTAAATGAAGAAATTTCGACAAGAACAATTGAAGTAGTAGGTGTTTTCTTTGAATTTAATTTTTGGTATATTATTGCTTATTGTACTTTGAGAAATGATTTCAGGCAATTCAGAATCGACAGGATTTTAAAACTGATTAAAACCCAAACTCCATTTTTACAGGAATACGGACAAATCAATGATTACCGAAAAAAACCAAACGGAAATAAAACGACTGTTAAGCTTTTGGTAGATAAAAAAATTATGGGACATTTGGGAAATTCCAAAGTATACTATGGTCTAACCGAAGAAAAAGAAACGGAAAAAGGTTTTGAATTAACCTTTGAAACAGAATGGATTACTGATGGATTTCCGCGGTGGCTGATTACTTTCGCAGATTATGCAGAAATCATCGAACCTGAATATTTGAAAATAACCATGAAGGAATTAATTCAGAAAGTTTCAAAGAATTTTTATGCTTAAAATATTCGACTATTCGTAGAAAAAAATCTCCCACTGATTCGACAGATATTCACAGATTTTTAAATTCATTCTGCTACATCTGCAAAATCTGAGAGAGAATTTTAAATTAAATGCATCAATGTTGCTAGAATCTTTCCCAGAAGAAAGGTGGTACAATTCCCAAAGCTCTTAAATACGTATAGCCTTGCCCTCGGTGATGAATTTCATTATCAATAAAATAAAGAATATTCTGATATACCGGAAATTCATACTGACCAAATAAATTGAATGTTTCCTGGAACCTTTCTTGAGAAATCTGGTTGAAATAAAGGTTGATTACTTCAGTTTCAGAATCCCATTTTGCCAAAAGCTCTTCCTTGGTTTTTGGTGCAGCCGTTTCGTCGTCAAAAGCGTCCATTTTTCCTTCAACAATACCTTTTAGACCCGGACCGGCAATACTTAGGAGTTCGGTAGCAAGTTTTGCAAAAGGTCTCATCCCGCCTACTGAAAATTCAAATAATTCTTTTTCAGGGAATGATTCAATTACTCTTCTCGTCAGATTTCTGTGACCTTGCCAATGTTCTAAAAGTTGATCTGCGGAGATAAATTGTTTTGTAGCTGTTGCTGTAGTTGTCATAACGTTTTTATTTTTGTTTGTTAATGTTAAGACAAAGGTAATAGCAGATTATGACAACAGTTTGTCAGCAGGTTTTTTTAAAATGAAAAAAAATTTAAAAACTTTAAAATAAATAAAGATTTCTCACGTTACATTGACATCCGATACACAAATGTTTTAACTGCAAATAATGTGGAGGTAGATAAATTTGAATGAGGCCGGTTTTTTAAATCGGTCTTTTATTCGTTAATCGTATCCCAAAGGCTCATCACTTCCACTTTTTCCAAAGGCTCTGAAAGTTTAATTCTTTTTGAAGTTCCCGGAAGCAAGTCGAAGAAATTATCACTGAAATGTGTATCTCCAATTAGATAAACATCTTTCACCAAAACATCTGTAGAAACTTCGATTTCTGTAGAAGAAATTTTCTTGATTTGAATAGATGGTCTTGTCAGTTTTAAATCTTTTGGTTTTGAGAAGAAGTAATTATTTTCTGCAATTACTTTATCATTTCTGTCTTTTAAAATTAAATGTAAAAACACTTCATTTTTATCTTTATCGCCAATTAAATTTTCGATTTCAATGGGATCTAACTTCAGAATTCCTTCTAATATTTTTCCGTTAGGAACAGAAGAAACTTCATCCAAAACAGCCCCCTTAAAACTAATAACCTGAGTTTCTAAATGAACATCATCAAATTTCTTCAACTCATCATTAACAGCATAAAAGTTCAAAACCCCATCTTTCTCTTCAGTTAGAATTACCTGGTTTTCAAAACTTCTTTTGATCTGGTAATGCAAAGCTTTCCAATTTCCTAAATAATCGATTGAAGACCATGAAACCACCGGCCAGCAATCATTCAGCTGCCAATACAAAGTTCCCATATTGTAAGGTTTTGCACGGCGATGGGCTTCAATGGCAATCTGCATTCCGCGAGCCTGAAGCAATTGAGAAACGTAATTGTATTTCACAAAATCCGTTGGAATATGGTAATCCCGTTTCATATAATTGTCAATAATTTCCCAACCTCTCGAATGTTTTTCGTGTGCTTTTATTGTTCCGTTTTGTAAGCTTAAATCCGGAGCTCCGGAAAACATCGATTTCGTAGTTTCCAATGTGGGCATTCCCTGAAAACCATATTCTGAAGCAAATCTCGGAACTTTTTCGTTATAAATTTCAAACGGCTGTTCTCCCCACCAAACACCCCAGTAATGAGAGTCACCTTCTGTTAAACTTTCCTTGTGTCCCCAACCGATAGACGGTGAGCTTGGCCAGTAAATTTGCTTATCAGTCGTTGCATATTTTTTAATGGCATTTGGAATTACCTCATGAAACATTGTGTTATAATCTTTCCAAACCTGCAGCGAATCTTCTTTTGAATACTTGAATTGCTTCTGATACCCCCAGTTTACGATCGCTTCATCCACTTCGTTGTTTCCGCACCATAAAGCCAATGACGGATGATTCTGAAGCCTTTCCACCTGATCTTTGACCTCCATTTCAACATTCTTTTGAAAATTCTCGTCCGAAGGATAAAAGCTTCCCGCAAACATAAAATCCTGCCAAACCAATATTCCGTTTTCGTCACAAGCCTTCAAAAATTCATCGTCTTCGTAAATTCCACCTCCCCAGACCCGAATCATATTCATGTTGGCATCTTTACAATCTTTGATCAGTTTCTGATATTTTTCCTTTGTTATTCTTGGGGTAAAACTGTCGGAAGGAATCCAGTTTGTCCCTTTTGCATATATCGGATTTCCATTCACTTTAAAATAGAAAGATTTCCCTTTTTCGTCTTTTTCCTGAATTAATTCAACTGTCCTTAATCCAATTCTTTCAGACTTTTCTGCAATGGTTTTTGAATCTTTTTGTACTGAAATTTTTAACTGATATAAATTCGGATCGCCCCAACCGTTAGATTGCCATAATTTTGGATTTTGAATCTGATATGGAATTGAAATTTGATTTAATCCTAATTTTAAATTAATCCTTTGAGATTTTCCGTTAATTAAAAAACTATATTTTCCTTCTTCTTTAGTAAAAATTTCAGCATGAATATTTAAATCTGCTTTTTGTTGGGTTAAAGCTTTCTGCTCAATTTTTACATTTTCAAGTTTTGCCTGATTCCAGAAATTTAACTGTACATTTTTCCAGATTCCGGCAGTAACCAATCTTGGTCCCCAATCCCATCCGAACTGATATTGTGCCTTTCTTACGTAGCTTCTTGGAGATTCAGGCGTAGTAAAAGGAACTCTTTTAGCCAGTTCTTTTCCAACATTTACCGCCGATTTAAATTTAACCTGTAAAATATTTTCGCCGATTTTTAAGTTCTGTTTTACCGGAATCGTCCATTTTCTGAACATATTATCTGTTGATTGCAATAATTTTCCATTTAAATAAATCTCTGAAAACGTATCCAATCCGTTAAAGACCAAATCAATATTCTGATTGGCCAATTCTTTAGAGGAAAGCTTAAAACTAGTCTGATAATCCCAATCTTCATTTTCTACCCACTGAACTTTTTTCTCATTTTCATCTTGGTAAGGATCTGGAATGATCTTATTATTCATCAAATCCAAATGAACCGTTCCCGGCACGGAGGCTGTGAGCCATTTATTTTCTTTAGCATTTTTAAATTGCCATTTTTCTGATGATAGATTTCGCTCGGAAAACTGGGCGAATAGGATATTTTGAATAAAAAGAAAAGAAAAAAGTATAGATTTGTTCATCAATAAATTAAGTTATAATAATTTATAATTGTAAAGTTTAAAACATACGGTTTGTCATTCTGACGAAGGAAGAATCGAAACCATTAAGATTAAAGTTAGGTTTTAAGAATATTAAGCTTAGATTCTTCACTACGCTTCGCTTCGTTCTGAATGACAAACACACCTTTGAATCACAAAAATGATTATTTACTCTTCAAAGCAATAACTTCCTCCGGACTCGCAAAAGCTCCCCCATCCGTAATGGCGGAGGAATGGAAATACATTGCTTTGGTAAAGTCTCTTAATTCTTCAATATTGGTAGAACGAAGCCCACCTCCTACAAGAATTTCGATTCTTCCGTTGGATAGTTCAACTAATTTTTTCAGGTTTTCCTTACCTTCTGAGACATTAGGTTTCTGTCCGGAAGTAAGAATTGTTTTAAAACCACATTCGATCACCTTTTCTAAAGAATCTTTTAATCCTTTTGCACGGTCAAAAGCTCTGTGAAAAGTACATTGGTAAGGTTTTGAAAGCTCAACCAATTCTTTATTTTGCACTACATTTACCTCCGCATTTTCATCTAAAATTCCGAATACAAAACCATCTACATTTAAAGTTTTTAATTGAACCAGATCCGATTTCATCTGCGCAAATTCTTGATCAGAGTAAGTGAAATCTCCACCACGGGGACGGATCATCACAAAAATCGGAATATTAATTTTCTCTCTCAGTAATTTTGCGGTTTCAAAGTCTGGAGTTGTTCCGCCTTCGCTTAATCCGTCGCACAATTCTATTCTGTCTGCTCCATTCTCAAAAGCGATGATTGCGGATTCAGGATTGAAGCATGCTATTTCTATTTTTGACATTATTTTTTTAATTTAATCTTTTTCAATTACATCTGCGATCAGAAACTTATTATCTTTTTTGACAACACCTATTTTACGTTTAAAAATAGCTTTAGCTCCATCATCAGCTAGCTCAACATCAAAAACAAATGCTTCATCTTCTGAAATAGCATCTAATTCACATTTTCTAACTTCAATATTTGTCCAATCCTGCGCTGAGATTAGAAATCCTGTGTTTATTCCGGCATATTTTGTATTGTATTTATTTCCCCATTTTTGCTGAAAATCTTTTAAACTAAGACTTCCATCCACATCCATATCTACGTTTGTTGCGTCCGTTTTGTATTCATAGTAGTCTTTGGTTGTGATATTCTGCATTATTTTTTGCTGATCAGAAATATCTGCTCTAAAATAACTTAGAATACTACTTTTCAGCCAGTTTTTTGCAGCTTCAGCTTCACCTTTTATATCGGTTACGTCTTTATTTTCTATTACAGAAATATTAGTGTTTTCATCCGTTTTTTTAACATCTTTACATCCAATAATTAGAAAGAAAGAAGCAACAATTGCATATTTTATCATTAAATCAATCTGTTATTTTAATTTTATTTTAAAGCGAATTCAGGTTTTTCCAGCCGGTTTCCTTTCTGATCATATACCGCAAAGTTAAATCCGTCCTGAATACAATAAGAACCATATTCTCCTTTTTTATTGATCGCAATAAAACCTACCTGAATATCTTTCAGATTTTTATTTCTTCTTTGGGTAATCTTCACAATTCTTTCAACCGCTTCTTTACAAGCTTGCTGCGGATTTCTGCCTTGTCTCATCAGTTCAACGACTAAATGAGTTCCTACCGTTCTGATCACTTCTTCACCGTGACCTGTCGCTGTTGCTGCCCCGACTTCATTATCAACGAATAAACCGGCTCCAATAATTGGAGAATCTCCTACTCTTCCGTGCATTTTGAAAGCCATTCCACTGGTTGTACACGCTCCTGAAAGGTTTCCGTTGGCATCCAGTGCGATCATCCCGATAGTATCGTGGTTTTCAATGTTTACGATGGGGTTGTATTTGCTTTCTTTCAACCATTCTTTCCATTCTTTTTCGGATTCAGGCGTCAGAATATTTTCTTTTTTGAATCCCTGGGAAACGGCAAATTGCAAAGCACCATCCCCCACCAACATCACGTGCGGTGTTTTTTCCATGACTGCTCTTGCCACCGAAATCGGGTTTTTAATATGTTCTAAACATGCCACTGAACCGATATTGTAGTTTTCATCCATAATACAGGCATCCAGCGTCACTCTTCCGTCTCTGTCGGGACGACCGCCGTAACCAACACTTCTTTCAGTAGGATCATTCTCAACTAAACGGACTCCTTTTTCAACCGCATCTAAAGCACGACCTCCTTTTCCCAGAATAGTCCAGGCTTCTTCATTGGCTTTTAATCCAAAATTCCATGTAGAAAGAACAATGGGTTTATTGACTGTTTTATTATTTTCGGGAAGTTCTTTAGCGATCAGATCCAGCGGATTCATAGCCAATGCCAATGAAGCTACTGCCGATCTTTTTATGAATTTTCTTCTACTCTGCATATTTGATTTATTTGGCCACAAATTAACGATTTTCATATTAGCATAAAACAAAAAAGCTGCAGATTATTTTCTACAGCCTTTCCCAATATTTATCTAACAAAATTAATGCGGTAACTTATCTCTCAGGTATCCGTAAATCCAAGTTCCGAAAATTGCACTTAATAAAGTAATGATCACTGCGAAAGCTCCTGTTCCTATCTGAGCAAAAAGTGGTCCCGGACACGCTCCCGTAATTGCCCATCCGAAGCCGAAGATCAATCCTCCGTAAATTTGTCCTTTGTTAAACTTCTTAGGTGCTATTGTAATCGGCTCTCCATCAAGAGTTTTTATGTTAAACCTTTTAATCAGCCATACTGAAATCATTCCTGTAAGTACCGCACTGCCTATAACTCCATACATATGGAACGACTGCAAACGGAACATTTCCTGGATTCTGAACCAACTGATGATTTCAGCTTTTACAAAAACAATCCCAAATAAAATTCCTACCAGGAGGTATTTTAGATTATGGTACCACTTATTTTGAACAGTAATTTCTTTATTGCAAACTGCATTATTATTTTTCATTGGTTATTTTTTAGAGTGAAAGAATAATCGGCAACACGACATTTGCTACAAAAAAGCCCCCGATCATGAAACAGATTGTTGCTACTAAGGACGGCCACTGCAGATTGGAAAGCCCCATAATAGCGTGACCACTTGTGCATCCTCCTGCATAACGGGTTCCAAAGCCTACCAAAAATCCGCCAACAACCATGGTTAGAAAGCCTTTTAAAGTCAACAGGTTTTTAAAATTCATTAATTGGGTAGGGACAAGATTGCTATAATCTGTGATTCCGTAACCGGCTAATTCGGCTTTAAGCTTTGGATTTACGATAATTTCTCCGGGATTCACCAGAAAATAGGCAGAAATCATTCCTCCAAAGAAAATTCCTAACACAAAGAATAAATTCCAGCTTTCCCTTCTCCAGTCGTATTTAAAAAAATTAATATTTCCCGGTACGCAGGCTGCACAAATATGTCGCAATGACGAACTGATCCCGAAAGATTTGTTTCCTAAAATCAGTAATATCGGGACGGTAAGTCCTATCAACGGACCTGCAACGTACCAAGGCCAAGATTCTTTTATAATATCCAGCATAAGTTATTTCAATTTATTTCTTTTTGAACTGACAGAAAATAAAATTCTGAACAGTATTAAACGGTGTAATATGATCTTCTGTAAAAGATTTCACCAGCTCGAAGCTCTGCGAAAATATTTCTTTCAGATGGTCTTCATCATATTGTACAATAGGCAAACCGCTGCATTTTTGCGGACCATTTACAGAAAACGTACCTATAATCAACGTATCGGAAACTGCATTTTTGACAATCTCTGCGTATTTTTTTATCTCTTCTTCTTTGGTCAAAAAATGAAAAGCCGCTCTGTCATGCCAAATATCATAGGTTGTATTAGGTTTAAATTCTGTAATATTTGTAGCAATCCAATCTATATTTTCAGCTTGAGCTCCTAATCTTTTTTTTGCTTTTTCCAGTGCTTTTGCAGAGATATCCAGAACGGAAATATTTACAAATCCTTTTTCGAGTAAAAAATCTGTCAGATTACTGTCTCCACCGCCAATGTCTATGATTTTTGAAGATTTGTCTTTTGATGCCTCTTCTATAAGATCCAAAGAAGTTTGCGGAATTTTTTGCGTCCAGCTTACTTCATCCGGATTTTTGGTTTCATATACATTCTCCCAATGGTTTTTATAATCCTGCTGTTCAAAATTTATCATTATTTCGTTCTATTTTTTATGAATAATATAATTTATAAGTCACGTAGATTTTAACTAATATAAGGAAAAACCTTAGTCTGACATACAAAATCACTTTTAGGAATATCGGTTTGCACAATTGCATTAAATCCTCCTTCAATTTCGGTAAAATTCCGATAACCTCTTGCCTGAAGAATGCTTGCAGCCATCATACTTCTGTGTCCACCTGCACAATGAAGGTAAAAATGTTCTTCCGGATCAATCTGAGTGATCCATTCATTGATATATGCCAAAGGTTTGTTATAAGCCTCGTCAATGTGCTCTGCGTTGTATTCGCTTTCTTTCCTTACATCGATAACTTTTACTGCTTTGTCCTTAATTTCATCTTCAAACTGCTTTGCTGAAATCCTGTGAATTGAATCCACCTCTTTTCCGCTATCTTTCCAGGCTTCAAAACCACCTTTTAAGAAACCTAAAACATGATCAAACCCAACTCTGCTCAGTCTGGTAATTGTTTCTTCTTCATCATTTTCATTCGTCACCAATACAATCGGCTGTTGTACATCTGCAATTAAAGCTCCTATCCAGGGTGCAAAATCTCCGTCCAGTCCTATATTAACGGATTGCGGAATAAAGCCTTTTGCAAATTCATCATCATCTCTTACATCGAGAATCAAAGCTCCGGAAAACTCTGCTGTTTCTTCAAATTCATCGGGAGATAATGCTTTCGAGCCATGAGATAAAACCTCATCAAAACTTTCATATCCTTTTTTATTCATCGCTACATTCATCCCAAAATAAGCGGGAGGTGGCAAAAGTCCGTCAGTTACAGCCTTTATAAAGCTTTCTTTATCTTTTTGATTTAAGGCATAGTTGGTTCTTTTCTGATTTCCCAACGTGTCTACCGTTTCTTTCTGCATATTTTTACCACAAGCCGAACCTGCGCCATGAGCCGGATAAACGACAATATCATCATTTAAAGGCATAATCTTCTGATATAAGCTGTCATAAAGCAGTCCTGCCAATTGTTCCTGAGTCATATCCGCAGCTTTCTGAGCTAAATCGGGACGACCAACATCACCAAGAAACAAAGTATCTCCACTGAATAATGCTGTTTCTTTTCCATTTTCATCCATTAACAAAAAAGAAGAGCTTTCCAATGTATGTCCCGGAGTATGCAACACTTTAATTTTAATTTTTCCAATTTCAAAAACCTGATTGTCTTCGGCAATAATCGCTTCAAATTCCGGCGTTGCAGTGGGTCCATAGACAATGGGCGCTCCTGTTTTTTGGCTTAAATCTAAATGACCACTCACAAAGTCCGCATGAAAGTGGGTTTCAAAGATATATTTAAGCGTTACTTTGTCTTTTTCCAAACGGTCCAGGTAAGGTTTTGTTTCTCTTAGAGGATCAATAATAATGGCTTCCCCATCAGAAATAATATAATAAGCTCCCTGAGCCAAACATCCTGTATAAATCTGTTCTATTTTCATTTTTAATAAATTTTGTTTTGTTGAGTACAAATTTCTCTTTTTAACATTTCCTGCACAGCTACTTTTGTTACATAAGGATTTTTTAGAGAAAAATTTCTTTAATGATGATATAAATTCCCATAACCAAAATAAACCATCCGAATGCCGGTTTCAACTTTTTTCCATCGACTTTCTTCGATAAATACGAACCTATTATGATCCCTACAACAGCAATTACCGATACCGATAAAAGAAATCTCCAGTCAATGGTAGCATTGTGAATTGAGGAAAAAAATCCGATCAGAGAGTTTAAAGAAATGATGACAAGAGAAGTTCCGATCGCTACTTTCATGGGAGTTTTCAGAAGATTAACCAATGCCGGAATAATCATAAATCCACCTCCTGCTCCGACTAGTCCTGTCAAAATTCCAACAACAGAGCCCTCTCCTGCTGCTAAAAGTGTATTGTTTTTATTTTCTTGCTTTTCATCCGGCTGTTGTATATCTTTCCGGATCATTTTGTAGGAAGCTACCATCATTAATCCTGCAAAAATCAAAAGCAGGAAAATATCTTTGGTAATCATCAGATCATTGATTCTAAAAACTTCCTCCGGAATGAGAGGCAAAAGATAGTTCCGGGTAAGAAAAATGGAAATTACAGACGGAATTCCGAAAACTATAGCGATTTTAAAATTCACCAATCTTTTTTTGAAATACGCTATGGAACCGGCCACACTGCTTATTCCTACAATAAAAAGTGAATATTCTGTAGCTAGTAATGCATCTATCCCGAAAAGATAGACGAGAACAGGAACGGTAAGAATACTTCCTCCGCCGCCAATTAATCCTAAAGAAACACCAATTAAAACCGATGCGATATAACCAAAAATTTCCATTTTTACTTCCTTCAATTTGAAAGCAAAAATGGAAATTCCATTATTTCTGTACAGTTACTTTTGTTACATAACTTACAATAAAAGCTGAATTTTATTTCTACCGAGTTTCAGCTTTCCTTCTTCTTCCAGCTGTTTCAGTAACCTGGAAACAACAACTCTGGCTGTTCCCAATTCGTTGGCCAATTGTTCGTGAGTGATGATAATTGTGGTCGAATTCGATAGTTCTGATTTTTTCTGAAGCAGATTCAGCAATCTTTCGTCCACTTTTTTAAAGGCGATTGCATTGATAATATCCAGCAATTCTTCGAACCGTTTATGGTAAAGACGGAAAATATAATCCAGCCATTCCGGATATTCTTTGATGAAAAGCGAAACTTTATCTATGGGTAAAAACAGAATCTCGGTATCTTCTTCCACTTCAGCTTTTACAATGCTTTTTTCATTATGCATTCCACCCAAGAACGACATAATACAGCTTTCCCCGGCTTTGATATAGTATAATAAAATTTCACGCCCGTCTTCCTCGGTACGAATAACCTTCATCATGCCTTTCATCACGATAGGAATGGAACGGATAGACGAATTTTCATCTAAAATAATATCACCTTCCTGATACGTTTTGGTAATTCCATACTGATAGAGCTTTTCAACCAGCTCAGGAGAGGAATTAAATTCTGAGGATAAAACGCTGTCTTCCATAATCTTATTAAATTCAAGACTAATTTACGCCAATTTCATCAACAAAAAGCCACGCTTTTGAATCGGCGCCCGGATTTCCCGCAGGAATGATTCCTGCATTTTCAATTTTAACTTTGATATATTGTGAACTTTGATTCCCTACATTAAGTTTAATTTTTCCTTTTGCCTTCAGAATTTCTTCTTTTCCTATTTCTTTAATCATTTTAAAATTCGTTCCGTCATCAGAAATAAAGATTTGAGCCGATTTTGCAAAATGAATCCAGCTTCCTTTGTTATCCAATGTATTAAAATACACTTCTGAAAACTGGGTTTTATGTCCGAAATCAATGGTTGCCACCACATCTTTTCCCTGAAAGCCTAACCATGTTTTTCCCAACTGCTTTTGATTTCCGATAATTCCGTCTACCAAAGTGAAAGCTCCTCCAAAAGAATAATTCTCACTAGGCTGCTGTTCCAATGTTATTTTTTTACCTGTCGTTTTTGAAACCGTAAAAGTTTGTGAAGAAATAGCACTTTTTAATTGTCCTTTTTCAAAATAAGCTGATTTTATCATTAATGATTTTGAAACTGAAACAGGAGTTTTATAAACCTGAGAATTTGCTGTGGGATCCGTTCCGTCCAATGTATATCGAATTCCATTAGGATCCTGTGACGTTGACAATTCATAAGAAACACCCGTATTAGCAGCTGTTACTTTTCCTGTAATATTATAGATGCTTTTTGCATAATTCACTCCCATTTTATCCAACACTTTAAATTCATTAATCACCCTGCCTTCAAATTCTTTATAATTTTTAGGATCAGAAGTTCCCCATCCCACTTCAGAAAGAGCGAACAATCTTGGGAAGATCATATACTGAACCTGCTTAAAGTCTAAAATATATTCCGTCCATAAGTTAGCCTGGACTCCTTTGATAAATTTTGCCTGTTCAGCGTTCAACTCGCTCGGAATCGGATTATAAGAATATACTTTATCTAATGGCGTAAATCCTCCAAAAGCATTGGGTTCCGTAGCGGGATCTCCCTGATAATGATCGAAATAACAATAAGAACCCGGTGTCATTACGGCAAAATGCCCTGATTTTGCAGCTTCAATTCCTCCGTTGACACCTGTCCAGCTCATTACGGCAGCATTGGGAGCCAATCCGCCTTCTAAAATCTCATCCCAACCGATAATCTTTCTTGCTTTTGAGTTGACATATTTTTCAATTCTATGAATGAAATAGCTTTGTAAACCATGCTCATCTTTTAAATTATTCTTTTTAATCAATTCCTGACAATGGGCACATTCTTTCCATCTTGTTTTCGGACATTCATCACCACCAATGTGAATGTATTGTGAAGGGAAAAGCGTCATCACTTCATCCAGAACATTTTCTAAAAACTTAAAAGTTTCATCTTTCGGGCAGAAAACATCGTCAAAAACTCCCCATTTTGTAGCGGGTTCGAAAGGACCTTTTGTACAGGCCAGCTCAGGATAAGCCGACAATGCTGCCAAAGCATGACCCGGCATTTCAATTTCGGGAACTACGGTAATATATCTTTCTGCCGCATATTTTACCACCTCTTTGATCTGATCCTGTGTATAAAAATAGGGACCATAAATCTTTCCGTCAAATGTATTATCAACATAAGCACCGATCATGGATTCTTTACGTTTTGAACCAATCTGCGTCAGTTTCGGGTATTTTTTAATTTCAATTCTCCAGCCCTGATCATCTGTTAAATGCCAGTGAAAAGTATTCAGCTTGTACATGGCCAGATAATCGATATACTGCTTTACTTCTGCAACCGTGAAGAAATGACGGCAAACATCCAAATGCATTCCTCTCCAAGCAAATTTTGGTTCGTCTTCAATTTTCATTGCTGGAATTTTTCCTGAATCTTTATACTGTTCAAATAATTGGATCAGTGTCTGAAGAGCCAGAAAATATCCCTGTTTTGTATAAGAATTTATGATAATACGTTTTGGAGAAATATAAATAGAGTATTTTTCTTTTTTTTCTTCATCCTTTTTAGGTATATGTGATAAAGTTGGCGGGTATAATGAGTATACTAAATGAACAGTATTTTTATTTTTTTCATTTTTAAATTTAAATACCTTATCAATATACTTCTTAAAGTATTCTGTTTCTTCTTTAGGGAGAGATTCATCCAATATAAAGGTTTCCGGAATTATAAATTCTCCTTCCAGAAGTTCAATTTTCTGCGGGTAAGGAATTAAATTTAATTTATCCTGAGAGAAAAAAAAAGTAGAAGACAATAGGCAAAAGACTAAGAAAATACTTCGCATTCCGAATTTAATTTGAGTTTAGCGAATATAATTCTTTTCTTACAATTTTAATTAATCTTCTTACGTGTCGCTCCTTCGGAGCCCACCGCAATCCTCCCTTTTTCATTTTTCTCTTAAAATATTTGAAGTTTTTTTTAACTTTTCTCTATTTTAAATATCTAATTTCACAAAAAAATAAACGATGAGAAAAACAATTTTATTGGTAAGCGGATTATTATTTTCAGTTTCTACAAACGCACAAATTCTTGATGTTATAAAATCAACGGTAAAAGATCAGCTCAAAAAACCAACAAGTACGACTTCAAAAACAAACTCTACGACTTCAACAGGTACTACTTCAGCAATAAATTTAGGAAGCCTGACTTCAACACAGATTTCATCAGGTTTAAAGGAAGCCCTAAGTTTAGGTGTAAATGAAGGTGTAAAAAAATTGGGTGTAACGGATGGTTTTTTAAAAAATGAAGCCGTTAAAATTTTAATGCCTGAAAAATTAAGAAAAATTGATACTACTCTACGCTCTTTAGGTATGGGTAGTTTGGCAGACCAAGGAGTGAAATTATTAAACAGAGCTGCGGAAGATGCTGTAACTGAAGCGGCGCCTATTTTTACTAAAGCCATCACTTCTATGACGATTACAGATGCTAAAAATATTTTATTGGGCCGTGATAATGCAGCAACAACTTATTTGCAGACAAAAACACAGACTCAACTGTTTACAGCTTTCCAGCCTAAAGTGAAGGCTTCTTTAGGAAAAGTGGGAGCTGATAAAGTCTGGACGAATTTGATTTCGAAATACAATACTTTAACCGGACAAGCTGTTTCTACTGACCTTAATGAATATGTGACTAACGAAGCCATTAACGGTGTTTTCAAAATGGTGGCTGAAAAAGAAAGCGGTATCAGAAATAATTCTGTGATGAGAACAACGAGTTTATTGCAGAAGGTTTTTGGGGCACAGGATGGAAAATAAATTTAATTAATTTCTTTTGTCTTGAAATCGAAGATTCGACGTAGTCAAACAAAAGAAACAAAAATTCAAGACTTGGAGCTCTTCGCTAAAAATTAAAATTTAATCCTAAAATTCCCAAAACTTACGCGAATCTATATTTGTTCTTCGGTTGAACGTTTGTGTCGCGCTTCGAAGAACAGTGGGGATTTCTCAACGGATTAATTTTTAATTTTCTTAACGCTACGATTTCCGATGTCGAATTTTTTTCTACTAAATTTAAAATATTTTCAATAAAAAACCTTGTCGTTAGACAAGGTTTTTGTTTTATTTAGAACTGCATTTCAGGAATTTCTCCTTCAATGATTAAATCGGCTTCTGTAGATCGGATAATATGTTCAACCGAAACTCCCGGCGCTCTTTCAACAAGCTTAAATCCGGCAGGCGTAACATCTAAAACCGCCAATTCAGTTACCACTCTTTTCACACAATTTACTCCTGTTAAAGGTAAAGTACATTTTTTAAGAATCTTGCTTTCTCCGGCTTTATTTACATGCATCATAGCAACGATAATATTTTCTGCAGAAGCTACCAAATCCATTGCACCTCCCATTCCTTTTACCATTTTTCCCGGGATTTTCCAGTTGGCAATGTCTCCGTTTTCCGAAACTTCCATAGCCCCAAGAATCGTTAAGTCTACTTTCTGAGCACGAATCATCCCGAAACTGAAGGCCGAATCGAAGAATGAACCTCCATCCAAGATTGTAATCGTCTGTTTTCCGGCGTTGATGATATCTGCATCTTCTTCTCCCTCGAAAGGAAAAGGCCCCATTCCCAACACTCCGTTTTCACTCTGAAATTCCACGGAAAGATTGTCCGGAACGTAGTTAGCCACCAATGTCGGAATTCCGATTCCTAAATTTACATAATACCCGTCTTTTACTTCTCTGGAAATTCTTTGTGCAATTTGTTCTTTCGTTAGCATAGCTTAATCTTATCCCGCCAAATTAGCCATTTTTTCAGAATTACGAAATAGTTTCTTTTCTTATCCTATGATAAATTTTGCTTTTCAATTTGTTGTAAATTTGTGAGCTTTTAATTTTACTCATGAAAATTTTATTAAATTATTTAAAACCATATAAATGGCTGATAGTAGCCTCTCTTTTATTAGCTTCAATCAATCAGGTATTTTCGTTATTCGCTCCGGCTATTACAGGGAATATATTAGATAAACTGGTTACCCATCCCAACTTTTTTGATAAAGAAAAACTTCTCCCGAGAAGTATGAACGAATACCTTTACGGAACCGATATCTATCATGGAGTATTCTATTTTTTAGGACTGCTTATCGGAACAGCGATGGTAAGCCGAATTGCAAAGGCATTTCAGGATTATGTAGTGAATGTGATTATTCAAAAATTTGGAGCTAAAATATTTACTGACGGCTTAAAGCATTCTATGAGATTGCCTTTTCAGGAATTTGAAGACCAGAGAAGCGGTGAAACTCTTTCCATTCTAACTAAAGTTCGGGAGGATTCTGTGAAATTTATCAACAATTTTATTAATGTGTTTTTCGGGATTTTGGTAAGTATCATTTTCGTTTCGGTGTACGCGATTCGTTTACATTGGACAATTATGCCTGTGTATGTGGTGGGAATTGTTCTTATTGCAGTTGTCACTAATTTATTAAGCAAAAGAATTAAGACCATTCAGAAAAATATTGTAACGGAAACCACAAATTTAGCAGGAAGCACCACTGAAAGTCTCAGAAATATCGAGATTGTAAAAAGTTTAGGACTTACCAATCAGGAAGTGGAACGTCTGAACAACAATACCTATAAAATTCTGAATCTTGAATTAAGAAAGGTAAAAAGCATCCGTTCTTTAAGCTTTGTACAGGGAACTCTAGTTAATTTTTTACAGCAAACGATTACTTTCACTTTACTATTACTGATCTTTAAAAATATTGTAACTCCGGGACAGTATTTATCATTGATGTTTTATGGATTCTTTATTTTCGGACCCATGCAGGAAATCGGGAATATCATCATTTCTTACCGTGAAGCTCAGGCTTCTTTGAATAATTTCGACAGGGTAATGAAAAAAGAAATCGAACCTAAACCTACAAATCCGAAAAGAATCGGAGCTATTGAGGAACTGGAATTTCAAAAGGTATCTTTTCAGCATCAGACCGCTCATTATAAGGCATTAAATTCTATTTCATTTAATGTGAAGAATGGGGAAACCATTGCTTTTGTCGGACCCAGCGGATCAGGAAAAAGTACATTGGTAAAATTATTGGTTGGTTTATACAGACCTCAGGAAGGAAACATCTTTTATAACCATATCAACGGAAAAGAATTTGATTTTGATGAATTACGAAATCAGATCGGCTTTGTAACACAGGATACCCAGCTTTTTGCAGGGACAATCAAAGAAAATCTTTTGTTTGTAAATCCGGCCGCAACGGAAGAAGAGCTTCAATTGGCTTTAAAAAAATCCAGCTGCACAGCGCTTTTGGAACGTGCTGAAAACGGAATAGAAACGGTAATCGGTGAAGGCGGATTAAAACTAAGCGGTGGTGAAAAGCAGAGAATCGCCATTGCGAGAGCTTTATTGAGAAAACCCCATTTGCTTATTTTTGATGAGGCCACTTCTGCATTAGACAGTATCACAGAAGAAGAAATTACAACGACCATTAAAGAGATCTCAAAGGAAAAGGAACAGATTACAGTTCTCATTGCCCATCGTTTAAGCACAATCATGCATGCGGATAGAATCTATGTTTTAGAACGCGGACAAGTGGTAGAAACAGGTTCTCACTTACAGCTTATTGAAGAAAAAGGATTGTACTATGCAATGTGGAGACAGCAGATTGGAGAGCGTAAACTGACTGTGGGAGTATAAAAATCATTAACATTTTGTATTGCCATTCTGATAAAGGAAGAATCTCTTAATGATCTTAATACCTTAAGCTACAACTTAATGGTTAATTTGAAACATTAAGATCTAGATTAAAAACATTAAGAGATTCATCATTTCACTTCTGAACTTCGTTCGTAAACTTTCAGTTTATATTCAGAATGACATGTATCAATAAAAAAATACCCCGAAAATGACTTCGGGGTATTTTATTTTTAGAATTATAAGCTAAAATATTAATCTCTTTTTCTTACCGTTCTCTGTTCAATTCTTTTTTCAAACTTTTCACCCTGGAAAATTCTCTGGATCATAATTCCAGGAATGTGGATTTGGTTCGGATCCAATTCTCCCGGCTCTACCAGCTCTTCCACTTCTGCAATCGTAATTTTCCCCGCTCCAGCCATGGGATGGTTAAAGTTTCTCGCTGAACCTTTGAAAATCAAATTTCCAGCATGATCCCCTTTCCAGGCTTTTACGATTGAAAAATCAGCTTCATAAGCATGTTCTAAAATATGTGGTTTTCCTTTGAACTCTTTTACTTCTTTTCCTTCAGCCACTTCAGTTCCGTAACCTGCAGGTGTGTAAAAAGCCGGAATTCCAGCCTGAGCAGCTCTGCATTTTTCCGCCAAAGTTCCCTGAGGAGTCAATTCTACCTCTAATTCTCCGGAAAGCATCTGTCTTTCAAATTCTGCATTTTCCCCTACATAAGATGAAATCATCTTCTTTATTTGTCTTTTATGAAGCAATAATCCTAATCCGAAATCATCAACACCAGCGTTGTTTGAAATACAGGTAAGATCCTTTACGTTACTATCTACCAATGCATTAATTGAATTTTCAGGAATTCCGCAAAGACCAAATCCCCCCAACATCAGCGTCATTCCATCCTGAATTCCTTCAATCGCTTCTTTTGCATTTTTTACTCTTTTATCTATCATTATTATAGTATTAGATTTTCAGTTCTAAATTTAAACATTTTTGTGAAACCGTGAAAACAAGTTCATATAAAGCAATATTTAAAAACAAAAGACTTTTTATTAACCATTAAGGTAATGAAGAAATTAAGTAAAACTTATCTGTTTTTCATGTTTAAATTTTTATAAAAAATATTACGTAAGGTATTGGTTTTTATATAAAAAAGTTATAATTTTGCATCCTGTTATTCAACCTCTGACGATAACCGTGTAAGTTGCTTAGCTTTAACATTTTATTTATTAATAATGGATTTATTAAAGTACGTACAAGATAAGTACATTGCGAAAAAAGAATTCCCTGAATTCAAAGCAGGTGATACAATTACTGTGTATTACGAAATTAAAGAAGGACAAAAAACAAGAACTCAGTTCTTCAAAGGAACAGTTATCCAATTAAGAGGTACTGGTTCTACAAAAACTTTCACGATCAGAAAAATGAGTGGAGACGTAGGTGTTGAGAGAGTATTCCCTATCAACATGCCAGCTTTACAAAAAATTGAAGTGGATAGAAGAGGTAAAGTTAGAAGATCTAGAATTTATTACTTCAGAGACCTTAGAGGTAAAAAAGCTAGAATTAAAGACGTTCCTTACAAGAAATAATTCAGACAACAATACATACAAAAAGAGACTGCTAATTTTTAGTAGTCTCTTTTTACTTTTTAGTTATCTATAGAAGTCAATCATGAATTTTTACTTCGTAAGTGAATAGTCAATTATAAATGCTTAAAATTAACAATTGATTGACCTTTTACTTTTAAAATTGACTTTCTCACTTTATAAATCCATACAACGCATTCCAAAATTTGTCATACACTTCTATATGCGGAAGATGACCTACATTTTCAATTTCAACCAATTTTGAACCCTCGATCTGCTGCTGGGTTTTCTTTCCTAATTCCTGATACTGGCCCATTTTTGATTGTAATTCTTTCGGAGCTCTGTCTTTCCCTATGGCTGTTCTGTCTCTTGTTCCGATAATTAATAAGGTTGAAACTTTGATATTTTTAAACTCATAGCAAACCGGTTGATTGTAAATCATATCTGAAGTTAAAGCCGCATCCCAGGCTACTTTTGGATAATCAGGATGTAACGTCCAACCTGCAATTAAATCCAGCCATGGTTGATATTCTGCTTTCCATTTATTATCATAATAGAATTTCAGCTGATAATTTTTATAGGTTTCAGCCGTATTTTTAAGTTCCGACTGATATGCCTGATCTATCGTCTGATACGCTGCAAAAGTTTTATAATCTTCCAATCCGATTGGGTTTTCAAGGATTAACTTCTGAACTCTTTCAGGATATAACAAAGTAAATCTAGTTGCTACCATACCTCCCATTGAATGTCCTAAAACAATAGCTTTATCGATTTTCAGTTCATCTAAAATAGCTTTTGTATTATCTGCCAATTGAGAAAATGAAAACTGGTAGCTTTGCGGTTTTGAAGACTTTCCAAATCCGATCTGATCCGGAATGATCACTCTAAAGCCTTTTTCGGAAAGATCTTTTGCTGTTCTTCCCCAATACGCTCCGTTAAAATTTTTGCCATGAAGAAGCAAAATTGTTTTTCCGTTTGATGCTTTTGGCAGTACATCCATATAAGCCATTTTCAAATCGTTATTCTGAGATTTAAAGTTAAGAAAGTGAACTTCATAAGGATATTTGTAGTCTGTAAGTTCCGCATCCAGAGGTTTAACCTGAGAAAAAACGAAAGACGAAGTAATTGTTAATGAAATTCCTATGAGAATATTTTTGAAATGGTTCATGAAAGTTGAATTTAAATATAAATTTAAAAAAACCGCTTCAAAAGAAACGGTTTTGAGTGTTATTTATAATTTAATTATGATTACTGTGAGTAAGTTTTAAACCCAAAGCTCACTAAGTTTTTTTACCATCTAAATGTTTTAAGTTGCACAAAGCTGTTTCACTTATAAAACTTCTCTGAATAATTCAACATCCAATCAACTTTACGAAATTTGTTCGGGAATCAGCTTTTCTTTTTTGGAAGGTAAATTCATTAAAACGATTGCCATTAAAATAAGGACAATACCAATCCATTGAACAAGGATTACTTTTTCGCTTAATAAAATAAAAGCCATCGTTACGGAAACCGGAAGTTCGAGAGATGAAATGATGCTTCCTAAGCCTAAACCTGTATTTGGAAAACCTAGATTGAACAAAATTGGAGGAAGAATAGTTCCGAATAATGATAATATAAAGCCATATGACCAAAAAATTGAATAATCAAACGGTCTTATATGTTCGGTATTTTCGGTAAAATTTAAATAAAAAGACTTAAGACCATCAGAATACAGCGGGCCGATCTGAGCAAAAAAGAGAAATGTTAAAACAATAACCGAACCTCCTGTCAGCATAATGATACTTTTTCTGAGAACCGGTAAATGGGTTGCCAAAGTGTTGGATGTAAACATGGTCATCGTAAATGATGCCGCAGCCATTAATCCCCAAAAAATTCCGTGCCCATCTAATGTTACTTCTAAATTAATAAGATTGGTAGCCAAAACTGTTCCCAACAAAACAACTAAAGTGGCAATTACTTTTTTGGTATTCGGAAATTTTTTAGTGATAAAACTTTCAACAACAACACTGAACCAAACTGACTGCATCAACAATACAATTGCAATAGAGACAGCAATATATTGAACGGCAATGTAATAAAATAAACTTGTACATCCCAAAGAAGTTCCTGCCAATAAAAGCATTCTGAATTCTTTACGGCTTGGCGATGACAACCTTTTTTTTGAGGTAATCGTCTGAATGAAATTTAAAACTAAAAGCCCCACCAAACCAAGCACAAACTGGGAGGTTGTAACTTCCGAAGTTGTAAAACCGTCTTTGTATGACATTTTAACGAAGGTAGCAAGCATTCCGTAAATACTTGCACCAAGGCCAACAAATAATACTCCTTTAAAAATATTTTTCTTCTTCATAATTTTTTTCGCGGCCGGCAAAGTTACGATATATTATTTTAAAAACCAGACATGTATATAATAACAAAAATCACTTCAGAAGACTCTGAAGTGATTGTATTGATAGGATTTAAAATCTATTTCTTTACAATAATTTTTGTACTTGAATTAATCCCGATCCCTTGCAATTTTACAACATAAGTGCCATTTTCAAAGTCTTTGGTAGAAACCGGAATTCTTGAATCCTGTGATGACATGTTTTCTGAAAGTACTAATTTTCCGGACATATCATAAATCTGCAGATGAAGATTTCCAATAGCAAAATCTTTTAAATAAATAAAAAATTCGTCTTTTGCAGGAATCGGATAAATTGATATTGAACTTCTATCCGGTTGAGCATTTGAGTTTCCGTCGGTACAGTCTTTAGGAATAGAAAAGTCTTCCACCTGATCGTTGATGTTCATTTTATTTCCCGGTAAAGCGTTTAAACCTAAACCTCTTCTTGCAAAGGTTTTCCAGATCATACAACGGTCTTCTCCTTTTGTAGTCAACATTTCGGCAGACAAAATAGCATTACGCCCATCTATAAATGTAGGATTACAAGCCTGTAATTTCAAAGCATCGGTTACCAACTGCAAAACTCTTGCACTACCGCTGTTTACGCTAGAAATAACGTCTGATGAATAACCATATTTTGCTGCATATTGCCAATGAAGATCCCAAAGCATTGAAGCCCAAACAAATCCGATTCTGTGTACATCGGGAACAATTTCGCCATCTTCCTCGATTTCCATTCCGTTTGTATCTCCGTAAGTATAATCATTGATAGAAAAATCCGCAGAATATTTTGCTGGCCTGAATCCCACTCCGTTTGTGTTTTGCCCACTCGCATAACTACCAATACTTCTTGGGACATTTGCGGTGGCGTCGGGTTGATTGGTTAGCATCAAAGCAAAAAAATCTGACCATCCTTCTCCCATTTGCTCTTTACTTGCCGATTTTAAAAGACAAGTGTAGCCGTTTCCTGTTAACCGGTTTGAAATTCCATGTCCATATTCATGGGTAATAATTCCATTATCGAAACTTCCATCAGGTGTAACTGCTGTTGCGGGATCACTTTTTAAAGTTACATTTACTGTTAATGAATTATTGAGCTGGATTTTGATAAATTCACCTTCATCATTTGTAATTAATACTGACGGAATTGTAATCGTAGTATCTGTTCCGCCCATTGAAGAAGGAAAGTTTGTAGCTGTAGGATTATTGTAAATAATTGCGGCAATTGCTCCTGCATTTTGTGCGTTTTTCACTTTTAAAGCAAATGTACAGTTTGTTCCGCCTCCTCTTTCAATCAATCCTATTTTTCCTGCTAAAGAACCTGAAGGCAAAGCGGAGCAAGCGTCAATTACAGAAGCTAAAACTATATCTCCTGTAACTCCTGTTCCATTCAGTTGTGGACCAAATTGGGCCGGATTCGCCTGTGGAACTCTTGGTATTGCAGCAATGGGTGTATTATAAAAGAAATACCTGTTTACTGTTGACCAAAGATACATTTGCATCAAAGGTTTGTTTCCATCGGAAGGTGTTGTGAAATTGGCGTTGTTTAAACCACCTCCATCCTGAGCTTCTGCTAAAACATAATCGTTTCCGACTCCACCTTTTCCAAAATTATTTTGCTGAAAGTTTCTGGCAGATTCCGTAAATCCGAATTTGTAGAATATATCATGTACTTTGTTATTGATATAAAATAGATTCGTAATTGCAGCACTTCGATTAAAAGACGGAGTTCCGTTTATTGAAAAAGGGAAATCAAAATTCCTGTTTACACCACCATCCGGGGAAAAGCCCGGCAAATTTTTATCTGCGGTATCTTCATAAGCATATACATTATTTCCTCTTGTAATGGTATAACTTGTATTTCCTGTTGAATGCCATCCTTCAGGAGAAGAAGCTAAAATCCATGGGTTTGAAACAATAGAGCGGCTTCCAAAAGTTGGTGCTTCAATTGGTAAAGGAAAAACATTGTAACTCGCGTTATCGGCTAATTTTAAAGAATTCTTCTGAATATTCTGAAAGTTTAAAATATCACTTGAGCCATTTGAATAAGCGTCAGAATGGAAGTTACAGGTTAGATTTAAATTTTCTTTTGAAATAATTTTACCTGAATTAGCATCTACTAAAATATTCCAATAGTTTGAAGAACCGGGTTCCCGGAAAGAAAATTCGTATGCAAGTTTCAAATCTGAATTTACTTCAATAAAAACCAGTCTTTGTTTAACAGAATTTTTATTTTCGGTTTCATCTGATGCACTTTCTAAAATCTGAAAATCAGCAATTTCATTTTTATTTAGGGCTAAAGCAATATTTTTAAGTGCTTTTTCCTTATTTATTGTAGCTTCAGATGTTGCCGAATTATAATTTTTAATAAATGAGTCTGAATAATAAAGAATTTTACTGTCTTTAATCAAAGCCGTTCCGACAGCATTATAAACGGGATAACCTTTAAATTTCTGCTGAATTTTTACAATATCTCCATTTAACGATTGAGATTTGTCAACATTATCAATTTCAAAATCTCTGAGATCAGATTTCTCAAAACTCTGCGCAAACTTTTTTGAAATATAATTCTGTAAAACTCTTTTGTACTCCTGAGAAGATAGAGATAATGGCAAAAAAGCAAACAGAATAGGTAAAAACCGACCTTTTTTAATTTTTATATTTAAAATAGAGTTTCTGATCATAATTATCGTATTAACTTTATAAAATTAAGAGATTTTATGTAAAATATTCTTTTTTTAAGATAAAAAAAGCTGCCTTAAATTTAAAACAGCTTTCATTATTAATAATTAAAAAAAGTTTATTTACTGATAATTACTTTAGAGGTTGTGTCAATTCCTAAACCTTTTACTTTCACAAGATAAGTTCCGTTGATTAATTTATCTGTAGAAATTGCTTTTTTAGATTCCGGTGAGACCTTGCTTTCTGAAGACACCAGTTTTCCTGACATATCATAAATCTCCACATTTACTTTTCCTAAAGTATTGCTCGGGAAGTTAATATAAAATTCGTTCTTTGCAGGATTTGGGTAGATTGAAATTCCAACATTTTTCACAGTATTTGTCTCAGATGTAGAAAGCAGACAATCTGCAGGAACTGTAAAATCCTGCACCTGATCATTGATATTGGTTTTAAGCCCAGCAGAAGCATTAATCCCCAAACCTCTTTTTGCAAAACTTCTCCAGATCATGCATCGGTCTGTCCCGTTTGTTTTTGCCAATTCAGCCGCCAAAATAGCATTTCTGCCATCAACAAAAGTTGGGTTACAAGCCTGTAATTTCAAAGCATCAGTTACCAATTGTAAAACTCTTGCACTTCCGCTCGCTGTATTTGCAGTTACATCTGAAGCATAGCCATACTTTGCTACATATTCCCAATTCAGATCCCAAAGCATTGTCGCCCATACAAAGCCAATTGAGTGTACATCCGGAACTATTGCAGAACCGTTGTTGTATTCCATCCCATTGGTGTCGGTATACGTATAATCGTTAATGGTAAAATCCGGCGAATATTTTGCAGGTTTGATTCCTCCTCCGGTTATAGACTGACCTATAGGATAAGTTCCCATTCCTCTTGGTACCGAAGCATTATCTCCCGGCTTGTTTGTCAGCATAAGCGCAAAGAAATCTGACCAGCCCTCTCCCATCTGTTCTCTACTTGCACCTGCGTTCAAGCAATTATACCCTGTTCCTGTTAATCGGTTTGAAATTCCGTGACCATACTCATGTGTAACGATACCATTATCGAAACTTCCGTCGTATTTTGCATCCAATCTCAGATCGACGTTCACCGGAATATTTGATGATAATTTCGTCTTAATATATTCTCCTTCATTATTTGTAATAAGAATAGAAGGGATCGTGATTGTAGTGTCCGTTCCACCCATATTTAGTAAGCTAGAGCCATTTGCGGCATCATTATAAATAATAACACCGATTGCTCCTGCGTTTTGCGCATTTTTTACTTTAACCGAAAAAGTACAGTTCGCTCCTCCACCTCTTTCGATCAAACCAATTTTACCTGCAAATTCTCCTGCCGGAAATGCAGTACAGCCATTAATATTACTGGCAAATTTTACATCCCCTGTAATCCCTATATCATTCAGGCTAGGACCAAACTGAGCTTGGCCGCCAATTACAGTACGGTTAACAGCATCAACAGGCGCATTGTAAAACAAAACTTTATTTGATCCTAACCAAAGATACATCTGCATAATCGGGTTATAATTATCCGGATATGGAGCAAAATTAGCATTGTTATAACCTCCTCCGTCTTGTGACTGTGCAAAAACCTCATCATCATCCAGTCCACCATTACCAAAATTGTTGCTTTGGAAGTTTTTAGCAGATTCAGTAAAGCCAAATTTATAGAATACATCATGCACCATATTGCTTATATAAAACAAGTTGGTTGTAGATGCAGATAAATTATTAACTGCTTTGGCTGTCGCACTGTACGGGAAATCAAAATTACGTAGTGCACCACCATCCGGAGAACTTCCAAAAGTTGTTTCATCATCATCTTTATCGTCATACGCATACACATTGTTTCCTCTCGTAATTGTATAATGAGTCGTTCCGTTAGAATGCCATCCTTCAGGTGAAGAAGAAGGAATCCACGGATTTGTAACCAAACTTCGAGATCCAAATGTAGGAGCTTCTATTGGCAATGGAAAAACATTATAGGAAGCATTATCTGCACTAAGAAGTAAATTTTTATTGTTTACAACAGGATAATAGTCTTTGTTTTGTGGCAAAGCTAAAACTTGTGACTCGTGCGAGTAAGCTCCTTCATGAAAATTACATGATAAGTTCAGGTTTAATTTATGAATTACTTTTCCCGAATTTGCATCAATAACGTAATTCCAGTGATTAGAAGTTTTTGGTTCATGAACCAGAAATTCATAAGCCAGTTTTAGATTTTCATCTTCATCGATTGCATACACTAATCTTTGCTTGGCAGCAATATGCTTATTCTCTCCTTTTTGAAAGAAATCTAATAAAGGAAGATCTGATATTTCATTCTTACCAAGATCTGCTGCAATTTTATCCAGGGCTGCTCTTTTATCTAAAGAAGCGGTTGTGGGTGATGAAGTGTTATAGTTTTTAATAAAATTATCTGTAAAATATACCACATCATTATTCTTAATCAATGTGGTAGCAATTACGCCATATACCGGAAAACCATTATAAGTCCGCTGAATCTTCAATACATCACCATTTAATGATTTTGAATAATCCACATTTTCAATAATAAATTGATTAAGATCTTATTTTTTATATTCTCTTGATTTATTTTGAGAAATATATTTTTTTACAAGTATTTCATTTGTCTGAGCAAATGATTTTGATGGTATTATTGCAAAAACCGCAATAAAAAGTGGTAGAATTACTTTTTTCATTTTTACTTTTAAAGGCGCAAATGTACAATTAAAACCTAACGAAAACATAATACCTTCACATTATTAACAAAATAAATCAAATAGAAAATTCTAACAGACTACATCTAAATATTAAAATAAAAAAACCACTCTTTCGAGTGGCTTCCTATTTTAAAAAATGTCAGTCGGATTATTTACCTCCTTCCATTTTCTTTTTCAATTCTGCTAAAGCATCGATATCTCCAAGAGTTGATCTTTCTTCATTACCTGAAGAAGTTACATTTCTAGAAGCAGATTCTTTCACATTCTTTTTCTCCTCATCTCTGAAGATCCCTGTGTGAGAAACAACTACTCTCTTGAATTCTTTATTGAATTCGATTACTTTGAACTCAGCAGTTTCACCTTTCTTGATTTTAGATCCGTCTTCTTTCTCTAATAATCTTGATGGGCAGAATGCTTCAACTTCAGCATCTTCGAATTGTACAGAAGCTCCTTTATCGTGAACTTCTACAGCAGTTCCTGTGTGTACAGTTCCTTCAGCATATTTAGTTTCGAATGCATCCCAAGGGTTGTCAGTTAATTGTTTGTGACCTAGAGACAATCTTCTAGCTTGGATGTCTAATTCAAGAACTACAACATCTAATTTGTCACCAACTGCACAGAACTCAGATGGGTGCTTGATTTTCTTAGTCCAAGAAAGATCAGAGATGTAGATTAATCCGTCGATACCTTCTTCTAACTCTACGAATACACCAAAGTTAGTGAAGTTTCTTACAGTTCCTACATGCTTAGATCCTACCGGATACTTAGCTTCGATATTTTCCCATGGATCTTTGCTTAATTGCTTGATACCCAAAGAAATTTTTCTGTCTTCTCTGTCTAAAGTAAGTACTTCAGCTTCAACCTCATCACCTACTTTTACAAAGTCACCTGCAGATCTCAAGTGAGTAGACCAAGACATTTCAGAAACGTGGATTAATCCTTCTACACCTGGAGCGATTTCTACGAATGCACCATAGTCAGCAAGAACTACTACTTTTCCTTTTACTTTGTCACCTACTTTCAAGTCAGCAGAAAGAGCATCCCAAGGGTGAGCTTCTAATTGCTTCATACCCAATTGGATTCTTGTTTTCTCATCGTCAAAGTCAAGGATAACAACTTTTACAGTCTGTCCGTCCTCAAGGATTTCAGATGGGTGGTTCACTCTAGACCAAGAAAGGTCTGTAATGTGGATCAATCCATCAACACCTCCAAGGTCGATGAATACACCGTAAGAAGTAATATTCTTAACAGTACCTTCAAGAACTTGTCCTTTTTCTAACTGAGCGATGATTTCTTTTTTCTGACCTTCGATATCTGCTTCGATCAATGCTTTGTGAGATACTACTACGTTTTTGAACTCAGGGTTGATTTTCACAACTTTGAACTCCATAGTTTTACCTACGAACTGATCGTAATCTTTAATTGGCTTAACGTCAATTTGAGAACCTGGTAAGAATGCTTCGATTCCGTGTACGTCAACGATCATACCTCCTTTAGTTCTAGACTTCACAAAACCGTTAACGATTTCTCCAGTTTCGTGTAGCTCATTTACTTTATCCCAAGCTTTAAGCGTTCTAGCTTTTCTGTGAGATAACTGTAACTGACCTGTTTTGTCTTCTCTTCTGTCAACCATTACTTCAACCTCGTCTCCTACTTTAAGACCTTGGTTGTAACGGAATTCGTTAAGAGAAATAACACCTTCAGATTTGAAGTTGATGTCTACGATAGCTTCTTTGTCAGTTAATCTTACAACTTTTCCAACTAAAACGTCATTATCGTCTAGGTTGTTAAGAGATCCGTTGTAGATTTCTTCAAGATCGCTTTTTTCTTTTCTCGCATCTGCATCAAGACCTGATTCGAAAGAATCCCAATCAAATTGTTCTGGTGCTACGTTTTGGTTTAAAATAACCTCTGCTGAATTTGTCTCTTTTGACATTTTCTAATAAAATTTGTATTCCTTCTTTCTTAATGGTTTGAATAAATGTGGATTTAAAAAATACGGAAGTAATTAATTTATAATAATTTACCTTTTCAAACCTTCCCACAAAAAGTGACTGCAAAAGTACGATTTTTTTTTGTTTTAACAATAAAATTATAAAGTTTATTATCTCAACACTATTTTCATTTTCAAACCTTTAGTTAAGCAAAAGAGGCTGCCTCCTCAGGCAGCCTCACAAAAAAACACAAATCATGTAAAATCTCTAATTGAGAGATTCTACTACCGTAGTACTTAGAGAAATTTTAGATAAAAATTTGCTCATATTATCGCAAGGAGTTCCATTCTCAAATCTCGCAACGCCTCCATAAACAATTTGTTGTGTAGAAGAGTTTGTTGTTGAAGAGATATTTCTGGCCATCACTTTTATTGTATGACTTCCTATGCTTAGATCATTTACCACTCCATTCAGAATAAACTTATGCCACGAACAAGTAAATGATTCTGCTTGTTTATGGTATTTTCTCACTACGACCAACTTATCATCTACAAAAACCCCTATTGCGTATTCGTAAAACTGATTAGTACTTTTATCAAGTTGAGTCATACCTTCAATAGTAAATGCCAAAGAATTTTTTGTTCTTGAAAATGTTTTTGTATCGGTAATTCCTAAAGAAGTCCAGCCAGACGTTCCTGTTCCCAAAGAAATAGCACCCGGAGTAAAACCAGTAATAGCAATACTGCCTGGTGAAGAGACAGAACTTACACTTACCAAATCAAGTTTAGAAGTTATTTGTTCTTTAGTGTAGACTGCATTCCATTTTCCATCATCAAAATAAGTAACTGTCTGTGGCAGTGTTGGAGAGGTATTGGTATTAAAAACAATATTTCCGTTTTGAGGATTCGGGACGGATGTAACATCCGTATTAGAAATTAAAGGAATTCTTGGGTATAAAACCCCTTTTTTATCTGAATCCAGCTTTAAAATAGCACTATTATCTATAATTGCCTGAGTTTTATCTGTCATCACAACCTGCGCAAAAAACAGCGTTGGAAACATTATTAAAATAAATATGTTGATTGATTGTTTCATGATTACGAGATTAATAAGGTAAAGGTTGATTAACTAAAACAATAGCACTTATTTTAGCTTCATCATTTGAAATATTGGTACATCCTGATGCCTTTTGTCCATAAGAGACAGTTGCTGTAGTTGTGCTTGATCTGTTCATAACGGCCAGTCGTAATGTATGATTACCTACAGAAAGATTATCTCCTAACCCAGTAATAGTGAACTCCTGAAAAGCACATGTATTATCTACATTCATTGTTGCAGATTTAGATGAAACAAGTTTATCGTCTACAAATATTCCCAATCCATAAGTTAAATCACTTCCGGCTGTTGATGTATTATTAAGCTGAAGCATACCTGTAAAAGTAACCACAATATTATTTACAGGTCTGTCGACTGTAAAATTAAAAGATGAACCATCAGTAATCTCAACCCATGGAGAAGATAATGCACTCCCACTCACAAATGAATTGACTGAAGTAGCATCTGCAGTATAAACATTTGTATTAATCCCGGAATTGTAAATTTTTGAATAATATTTTGTAATCCCCAGCAAAAGATTAATATTTGCAGAATTGAAGTAATAACTCCATCTCACGCCATCCCAGTAATAAATACCTTTTCCACCCGGAAATGCCGCGTTCGTGTTGTATATTAAAAGCGACTCAGTAGGTGAAGTAGCCATAAAGCTAAAATCTGAAACATTAGCGGGATTGAGAGAAACCTTGGGAATCATTATTCCTTTATTAGAAGACAGTAAATCTAATACTGCAGATGCATCTGGTGAATTTGTTCCAATCCCAACCGATCCAGTTTGAGCAAACGTTTTACTTCCAAATAATATTAATAGGAAACTAAAAAATAAATTTTTCATTTGTGTTTATATTTAATTCTTACGATTTTTCTGTTAATTTAATAAACATATTTATCTTAGACATATCTGCATTTACTGAAGAAGTATCTGCAGGTCCCCCAAATTTCCACGAAGAAGCATTGGTATAGTTATTTACCCTCATCGTTACATACGTTTTTATGGTATGGGTGCCTAAGCTTAAATCTTTAAGCAATGTATTTATTGAAAAGAAATCATACTGATAAGATTTACCGTAATTGGTAGAATAGTTTCTTACACCCGCCAGTTTTCCGTCAACAAAAATTCCTACAGCATAGGTAAAAGTATTGGCTCTGCTTGCAAGCGAATTGTTAGCCTGTACCATACCTTCGGTAATAACAAAAATGCTGTTGTTGCTCTGAGTAATCGTAATATCTTTTGAAAGACCAGGAACCTCAGTCCAGACTGTACCAGGTAATGAGTTTTCACCATAATTTAAAGCTCCTGAAAGTGTTGTAATACTTATAGGTGCAGAGTTTGATGTACTGTAAGAGATCGTTAGTCCTAAAACAGAATAAACATTTCTTGAATCTACGAGTTCACTCCACTTATTTCCATCCCAAAAGTTAAATCCTTTTTTACCATTATAATTGTTGTATGCCAGTAAACCAAATGAGGGAGAATCTACGGGATTAGCAGCATTAAGATTGGGAATGGTAAGATTAGGTATCAGAACTCCTTTATTTGCTGACGATACTTTTAATAAAAGATCATTTTCAATGGCAGTCGTACCTATCCCTACCTGAGCCTTGTAGTTATTTAAAAATAGCATACTGTAAGCTGCTATCAATAGAAATAATTTTTTCATCTTGAATATATTTGTGTTTATAATCTGACTTAAAGCTTTTTAGATTCTAACTGATTACCATACAAATATACGTCAATCTAATTAATAACCAAATTAATTTTATAAAAAAAGCACAATATTGATTCTTTCAATATTGTGCTTTTTTTATAGTTAAGTTTTAGAAGATATTAATCAACAGTTTTATTGGAATCCTGAAGCAGAAAATTTAGATTTTTCATTTCCTCATCCGTCAGATCTCTCCACTTTCCTATTGGCAGATCCAGCTTAATATTCATTATTCTGATTCTTTTCAGCTTTTTAACTTCATAACCAAGATACTCGCACATTCTTCGGATCTGTCTGTTCAAGCCTTGTGTAAGAACAATTCTGAATGTCATATCATCAATCTTTTCAACTTCACATTTTTTTGTAACAGTATCGAGAATCGGTACACCATTTCTCATTTTCTCCAGAAATTTAGGATTGATGGGTTTATCAACCCTTACCAAATACTCCTTTTCGTGGTTATTTCTTGCTCTTAAAATTTTATTAACAATGTCTCCGTCACTTGTGAGCAGGATTAAACCTTCACTGGGCTTGTCTAATCTTCCAATCGGGAAAATTCTTTTCGGATGATTAATAAAATCTATAATGTTATCTTTTTCACGTTTGGTATCTGTGGTGCAGACGATCCCAACAGGTTTATTAAAAGCAATATAAACAGGTTTTTCTTCAGTATCTCGGATTGGTTTTCCGTCAACTTCAACGATATCTTCATCAGAAATTTTGGTTCCAAGCTCAGGAATTTTACCGTTTATTTTTATTCGTCCTTCTTCCAAAAGTTTGTCAGCCGCTCTTCTGGAGCAGTAACCAACTTCTGATAAATATTTATTAATACGTGTTTTTTCCATTGTACTACTCTTTGTTTTTTACTTAAAGAATGTAACTCATTTATTAATCCTTATTAAATCTGAAATCATTGTTCAAGTACAAATCTGTTGCATCTTCCACATTATAATCCCCAATTTTTGTTCGCCGCAACTGTGTAAGATAGGCACCCACACCAATTTCCTGTCCGATATCATGAGCTAAGCTTCTGATGTAAGTTCCTTTTGAACAACCAACAATAAAGCTGATCAAAGGAAAGTTGATCTCGACATCTTTAATATAATGAATGATCGTTTTTCTGGATTTCATTTCAACCTCCTCACCTGCTCTTGCTAAATTATAAGCTCTTTCGCCATCAATTTTAATGGCTGAAAAAACAGGTGGTTTTTGTTCGATTTCACCTAAAAATTTCTCTAAAGCATTATGCATATCACTTTCAGTAACATTTGAAAAATCCTGATGAAGAATTTCAGGCTTTTCAGTGTCGTAAGATTCTGTCTGAACTCCGATTTTTATTTCTGTCCAGTATTCTTTTGGTGCGTCCTGAATTTCTGGGATTTTCTTTGTGAATTTCCCTGTGCAGACAATTAAAAGCCCTGTGGCTCTTGGATCTAAAGTTCCGGCATGACCGATTTTGAATTTTTTCGGGAGGTTAAATTCACGCTTTAGTTTATATTTCATTTTATTGACAGCCTGAAAAGAAGTCCAATCCAAAGGTTTGTCTAATAAAAATATGTGTCCTGATTGTAATTCTTCTGCGGTCATGTGGAGATTTGAAATTTGAAGTTCGAAATTTGATTTTGGATTTGTTTTCTGATTTGAGTTTTGTGATATTCCAAGATTTCAATTCAGAAGAAATTTCTTATTATGACATCATTGCAGCCCGGCTTGAACGGAGCTCTTTTTACCGGAGCGAAGCGGAGGTAAAAAAGCGGGAGTGGAAGACGGAAATTGCTGCCCAAATAAATATAAGTAATATGTAATTGGTAATGAGTAATAATTTTATTTAAAATAATAGAAATAAATCAGCAACGCAACACCGACAAAAATACGATACCATCCCCAAGGTTTGAAACCATATTTGTTTAAAACTCCGATGAATGCTTTGATTGCGATAAGAGCTGTGATAAATGCCACAATATTTCCAATAACGAAAATCATGATATGCTCCTGAGATTCAAGAATCATTTCATAACCTTTGCTTTCGTTCGGAGTGTCTTTCCCCCAAGTTTTCACAAAAACCGAATAAACAGTCACCGCCAACATCGTAGGAACTGCCAAGAAGAAAGAAAATTCTGCAGCCGCTTTTCTTGATAAACCTTGCGTCATCCCACCAATGATTGAAGCCGCACTTCTGCTCGTTCCGGGCATCATCGCAAGACACTGCCAAAAACCAATCGTCACCGCTTTTTTTATGGAAATGTCTTTTTCGTCATTGATCACAGGATTTTTGAACCATTTATCAGCAAAAAGTAACACAACTCCACCCAAAACCAAAACCGATGAGATGGCAATCTGATTTCCTAAAACCGCCTCAATCATATCATCAAAAATATATCCTAAAACCAAAGCCGGAATTACTGCAAAAGCCAGTTTATAGTAAAACTGAAGATTTTTAAGATCAAAAAATTTCTTCCAATAGGCAACAACTACCGACAAGATCGCACCAAACTGTATGGAAACCTGAAACATTTTTAGAAACTCATCTTCCTTTAACCCCATCAGATTGGCTGTAAACCCCATGTGCGCAGTTGATGAAATCGGTAAATATTCTGTAAGTCCTTCGATAATGGCAATGATGATTGCTTTAATTAAATCCATTCTTGTTTGATTAAAAGATTTAAAACAGTAAAAGATTCAAATTAAAATTCAAATCTTTTATTGGTTAATCTTTATTTATATAAAATTTATTTTCTTTTTAAAATTGCGTACACTTCAATTGCGAAACCAATGACAACCAGTAATGGAGCAATTCTGATTCTTCGTATCGAAAAAATATCATCATTCCATGAGTTTGGATCTAATTTTCCGTCAACCGTGTTAGCATCAGGTCCCATCATCAGAAGAAAACCGACTATGATGCAGGCAAGACCAATTAGCATCCATTTAAAATTCTCTTTCCCGAAATAAAAACTATTTTCGTTGGGAACTTCTGTTTCGTTACCATAATCTGATGCCGAAAATTTATTTGTTTTTTTGCTCATTTTTAAGAATAGTATAAATCGTCAACATTAGATCTTAAGAATCTCCAGGTTGCAATGATTGTACTTAATACTGTGATGAAAACCCCTACTCCGAAAATTGAAACAACAAGCCAAACATATTGATTGGTGTCTTGTACAAAAGGAGTTTTAATGGTCGTTGTAAAATAATACCAGATTCCGAAAAGCGCCAAAAGACCGATTACTGCACCCAGAAGTCCCAAAATAAGAGCTTCTTTAATAAATGGTGTAAGAATAAATCTTCTTTTTGCACCAACCAACTGCATGGTTTTGATAATGAATCGCTTAGAGAAAACCTTCAATCGAATTGAGTTGTTAATCAATACAATAGCCAGAATTAAGAATAAAATACAGAATGCCAAGATCCATTTTAAAATTTTATTCAGGTTATCATATATTTTCTGAGAATCTGAGTCGTTTTTTACATCCACGATTCCCGGAACTGCTTTGATTTCTTTTAAAACAGCACCTATTTTTGTAGAGTCTGTGTACTGAGGTTTCAGAGCAATTTCTACAGAAGCGGGAAAAATATCTTCTTCAAAAAGTGCTTCACTGTTGATGCCCAAACTTTTTTTAGCTTCCTGCGAAGCCTGCTTTTTTGAAATGTAAGTTGTACGTTTTACCGACTCCATTCCCTTAATAACCTCAACGGCAACCGCTTCCTGCTTTGCTATTTTAGCTGAATCTTTAATATCGTAGTTTTCATCAAAATAAGCATTTACTACAAGCTGCTCTTTCAAATAGTCTGAATATTTTTGTGCATTGATCAAAATAAGCCCCATCAATCCCAGCAAAAACAATACTAAAGCGATACTTACTACGACTGTAATATTGCTGGACCGAAGCCTTTTCTTATTAAACTCATCTACAGATTTAGCCATTAATATTAAAATTTTTGGCTAAAATAGAAAAAATCTTCCGAAATTTGGGACGAATTAGAGAAAATCATTGTTAACAAAATCATAAAAAACATTGAGTGTAAAAGCAAAAAAACATCTCGGTCAACACTTTCTGACCGATGAAAATATCGCCCGGAAAATAGTAGAAGGATTAAGCTTTGAAAACTACGGAAACGTACTTGAAGTAGGTCCCGGAATGGGTGTTCTTACCAAATATTTAATTGAAAAAGAACAAAAATTATTTCTTGCCGAAATTGATACTGAATCGATTGAATATCTGAAACAAAACTATGGCAAAATAACAGAAGAAACTTTTGTAGGAGACTTTCTAAAGCATGATTTTGCAGGTTTAGAAAATGAACAAATCGCAATTATCGGTAATTTCCCTTATAATATTTCTTCACAGATTTTATTTAAAATTGTTGATCATTATGAGCAGATTCCTGAAATGGTAGGGATGTTCCAGAAAGAAGTTGCAGAAAGAACTGCTGCAGTTCCCAGAACAAAAGATTACGGAATTCTGTCTGTTCTGATTCAGGCATACTATGATGTAAAATATCTTTTCACAGTACATGAAAATGTTTTTAATCCGCCTCCGAAGGTAAAATCGGGCGTTATACGACTAACAAGAAACCCCAAAGAAGGTCTGGCCGGAAATGAAATTCTTTTTAAGCAGATTGTAAAAGCAGGTTTTAACCAAAGAAGAAAAAAACTTTCGAACGCTTTAAAAATTTTAAATATTCCTGAGGCTTTGAAAACTCATGAATTTTTAGATAAAAGAGCCGAAGAACTTAGTGTAACAGATTTCATTTCGTTTACCCAGGTTTGGAAAGAAAATCAATAAACAAAAAATGCCCTTCAGATCTGAAAGGCATTTTTTATTAATATTAAAATTAAATTATTCTCTGTTTTTCAACATAATCCAACCCGATCTGCTCATCTGAGTTTTAGATTTGTTATATTCAAAATTGAATTTATACCAATACGTTGCAGTTGGCAATCTTTTTCCACCTACAGTTCCGTTCCAAACCGGTGTTTCTTTTGAGAATCTAAACACTTCAACACCATACCTGTCATAGATAGAACCTGTAAAGTTTTTGAAGCTTCCTAACGAAGTAAGATCTAAAACATCATTCACCCCATCATTATTCGGAGTAATGACGTTATTAATCTTCAGGGTAAAGAATTCTATTGAATTGCTACAGCTCGTTCCTTTAATTCTCACATGCAAAGTATAATTTGTATTATCTAATAATCCTGTGAAGATGTTTGATTCTTGCCAAACAACTCCATCAACAGAATACTCAAGGGTTTGAGGTAAATTATTAATGGTCGGGTTATGTGCGGTTACTGTTAAAGAATGATTGTCATCATAACTCAAATTCGTGAAATATGGCAAAGCTGCAGCCTGCACTTTTACCTGAAATTCGTCCTGACAAACACCATTGTCAATTACAACACTGTAAATTCCCAGCTCATTTGCCACAATAGTCTGTGTTTCAGCTCCCGTATTCCAAAGATAAGTGTAGTTAGTTCCCGCACCGGCATCTAAAACGATACTGTCACCAATACACATTTCAACATCCAACAAAGGCGAAGTAATGGCAGGAATTACTTCGATTCTTACTTTTGCAGGTTGTGAAGATCTACATCCTTTCGTTCCGACTGCATATACTTCGAAATCAGCGGACTGATATAAAGTAACGGTTTGAGTATTTCCGTTTCCTCCAAAATTTCCCCATTCATAAGTTACACCACCGGAAGCTGTAAGCGTAACCGATTCTCCCGCACAGATTCTGAACTGTGAAGCAGTAAGATCAGCGACAGGAGTCTGTTCTTTATGCAGAGTAAGTTCCACCAATCTGCTACAGAAACCACCATTTGAAACTACAACATATAAAATTTGCCCGTCTGTACCATTATAGCTGTATATATTGGAAATATAATTATTATTTTGTGCTAAAGCATCTGCCTGGCTTTCATAAAAATGAAACGTCGCGGTCAGCGCATCATTACTTAAGGCCGGCTTTGTAGCATTTAAGTTGAAAGTGGTCACATCGGGCGTGGCACATAGTAAATAAGTTCCGTTATGAGCTTCAGGTGTTGTTCCTCCATTAATTTTTATGCTTGCTGATCCCGGACAAGGATTTCCAGGAATACTGACTTCAATTTTATAATCTCCCGGCTGAATTGCTGTAATTGTGTTGGTTGTTGCTCCAGGTATTGCCGTACCATTGTAATACCATTGATACACCAAATTAGGGCCACTTGTAGAAGCTGTAATCACCTGTGGAACATTATCACACACATTGATTTCTGCGGGTAAAACAGCACCGGAAGGGTCCTGTAAGTTTACACCGATATCAAAAGAACCAGCTTCCAAGAATACAGCTGAATCATAACTACCATCTCTTGCATCTGCCAATACCATTTTAATATGATAACTCTGTCCAGGAATTACCGTTGCTTCTGCCGTTAAAGGTATTGTTCTCCCATAATAGTTAACCTGGTTTGGAGGTAAAGAACCAAAATATTGTGCATTAATAGGTCCACAAGAAAAAAGTGGGTCCTGTGGAACAATATTGGTCGCAGAAACAGGTCCTGCACCACCAGGTAAAACCGCTAAGTTTGTATAGGTAGCTCCTGCAACATTAGGCTTTAACAATAGCGCAAATGCATCATCATAATTGGAACACGGATATCCCCCTGTATATTCTTCTGAAGCAAATATATAATTGAACTTCATCTGTGTACTTGTCGGAACGAAATCAAATTCCAAAACAACAGCATCATAAAGCTGCTGTGTCGTACCGATTGCTGCAACCAGATCAGGATCAGACATCGTACCTGTGCTTCCCATTAAGACATCACCAATTGCAGTATTTCCTGCTTCTCTTGCATACCCTGTGGTCAAAACAATACCTTCATCAAAAGGAAATCCTGAAGTAGATTTATTAAAATATCCCCAAAATCTATCCGTATCTGTAACAGATTGATTGGGGGTAATTGTAACATTCGAAATATTAGGAGTTCCGCAAGAACCGGAAGTTCCAACCAATACATCTGTGACCAATTGAGTTGGTGTATAATTACTTGCCGGATAAGGAGGAACATTTACATCGATATAATCACCTGCTTTTGCATTGATTGGAATATTTTTTTTTGCGAGAGGTCTTTTAGTCTGAGAATATGAGTAATTAAATAAAGTTAATAGAAACAGTGAAAAAAGCAGTATTTGTCGATTCATAATAAATTTTGTTTCAACAAATTTATGTTTTTTATGTATATTATCTAAATAACTCTAATCTTTTTAACAAAAAAAATAAAGCTTTTCAAAATTGAAAAGCTTTAAAGATTTTTATGGTTGTAATTATTCTCTGTTTTTTAACAATATCCACCCGGATCTCAATTCAAGTTTTTTACTTGCAGGATTTTCCCATTGTACACGATACCAATAGCTTGCAGTAGGGAGATTGATACCTTTCAGAGAGCCGTTCCACATAGTATTGTCTTTACTTGCTTTAAATAATTCTGCACCATACCTGTCGAAAATTGATGCTGCAAAGTTTCTGTAACTGCTGATTCCAGAAAAGTCTATAAAATCATTTAAGCCGTCATTATTAGGTGTAATAGCATTATTTAAAACAAAAGTAAAATACTGTAGAGAAGTAGCACATTTTGCTCCTTGGGCTCTTACCACCAGATTATAATTTGTGTTTTTAAGTGTATTGTAGAATATATTAGAAGCCTGCCACGTTACTCCCCCGTCAATAGAATATTCTAAAACTCCTCCTGCCGGATTTGTAGCTGTAATGGTGAGCGAATTATTACTGTTCTCAAAAACAACATTTGTGAACTGCGGCAAATCAGGATTTATAATCTGAGCCGTAAATAGCTTAGAGCAAGTTCCGTTACTGATTGTCACAGAGTATGAGCCGGGAACACTGGTGGTAATTGTTTGTGTTGTTTCGCCAGTACTCCAATTATAGGTATAACCAGGTCCTGCACCTGCGTCCAATGTAGCAGGATCGCCTGCGCAGGCATACACATCTGCTAATGTCGAAGTAATTGCAGGAACCACTTCAATCGTAACAGTTGCCGGAGTTGTAGAAACACAACCATTTCCTCCTAAAGCAAATACCTGATAAGTCGTTGTAGTATTTGGCGTTACTATCTGTGTATTTCCATTTCCTGTAAGACCAACCCAATTATAAGTAAAGCCTCCGCCAGCCGTTAAAGTAACAGGCTCACCAGCACAAATTTTTATTTTAGAAGCTGATAATGTAGCTGTAGGTGGTCCTACAATAACTGTAATTGTTGCCGGTGTTGCAGAAACACATCCGTTTGCTCCGACAGCAGTTACCGAATAAACAGTAGTAGTTGCAGGCGAAACAACCTGTGTATTTCCGTTTCCTGGTAAAGTTGACCAGTTATATGTAACTCCTCCCGATGCAGTAAGGGTAACCGACTCTCCAGGACAGATTTGTCCGACAGAAGTTGCTAATGTAGTTACAGGAAGAGCCTTATCTTCTACAACAGTAACATTTGCTGTAAAAGTACAGGTAAGATTTCCAGGTTGTGTAATATTAGTTACGGTCAATGTATAAGTACCGCCTGCATTAACTACAGGATTTAATGAATTAGCTCCGGAAACAATATTTCCGCCAGTTGTTGTCCATTGTATTGTTGATCCTGCAGGAACTGTTGACGCTGATGCATTCAGAGTAAACTGAGGTACTGTACAGGTTATGGTCTGAGGCGCAGCAATTGTTAAATCAGTTGGTGCCGTAGCCAATAATTGTAAAGAAACCACATAAGAGCAACCTCCGTTTTTAACGAGTACATAAATTGTCTGGTTTCCGCCACTTGGAAATGTTGTCGGAGCTGCAATCGTGCTGGTATTGCCTGCGTTTGCATCTGCCTGATTAATATAATAAGCAAAAGTGGCAGAAGGAGCTGTCGTTATCTGAGTTTGAGCCGCTGTAAGATCGTAAATGATGTTTCCTTGCTGATAACATTTTAGAAGGGTCGCATTTTGTACCGTTATCGGTTGCGAAACTTCTATGGTGATCGTTGCCGGATTCGTAGATACACATCCGTTTGCTCCAACTGCTGTAACAGAGTATGTAGTTGTTGTAGCAGGCGTTACCGTTTGGGTGTTACCCGTTCCTGTAAGACCTGTCCAATTATAAGTTGCTCCACCGGAAGCTGTAAGAGTAACAGATTCTCCGGCACATATTAATATTTTGCTCGCTGTTAAACCTGTGGTTGGATGCGCACTGTTACCTGCAACAGTAACTGTTGACGCGCCTGTACACGAAACATTTCCTGGCTGAAAGCTATTTGAAATTGTCAAAGTATAGGTTCCTGCAGCATTCACTACAGGATTCAATGTATTTGCGCCGGAGACGATATTTCCGCCGGTTGTTGTCCATGCGAATGTTGATCCTGCAGGATAAACCGAAGCAGAGGCATCTAGTGTAATTTGAGAATTTGTACAAGTTAATGTTGTGGGCGTTGCAATGGTTGCCGTTATTTGAGGCGCTTTAACTAATTGCAGCTCGGCAACTTTTGAACAAAATCCATTTTTAACCAAAACATATATTGTTTGTCCTCCGGCGCTTGAAAATGTAGTAGGTGCTGCAATTGTGCTTGTATTTCCTGCATTTGCATCTGCCTGATTTACATAATATGAAAATGTAACTCCTGGGGTAGTACTGATCGCTGATTCTGCTGCTGTCAGATTAAAATTTACATTTCCAGGTCCGTAACAGCTGGTAAGCGTTGCGTTTTGAACCGTTGGTGAAGTTCCTCCAACAATTGTAACCGTTGCTGATCCCGGACAAGAATTTCCCGGTATAGTAACTTCAACCTTATAAATACCCGGCTGTGTTGCAACATAAGATGCTCCGGTTGCTCCCGGAATAACATTATTATTTAGATACCATACATAAGTAGCATTGGGAATCTGTGTGGATGCAGTTAAAGTCTGTGGTGCATTATCACAAACATTAATCGATGCTGGTAACTGTACTCCACCCGGTCCTAAAATCTGGACCCCGATATCAAATGAACCGGCCTCTAAAAAAACTCCGGAGTCATATTGGTAATCCTGGAAATCTGCCAAGACCATTTTAAAATGATAAGACTGACCAGGAACTACTGTAGCCTGCGCAGTCATTGGAATAGTTCTTCCGCTGAAATTCGTTTCTATGCTTGATGTATTGTAACCTCCAAAATAAGATGCATTGAGTGCACCACAACTTAATGGAGAACCATCAAATTCTATTCCCGGACGAATATTTTTTACGCTCACAGCACCAGCTGTGCCCGGTAAAACGGCTAAATTTGTATAAGTAGAACCAGGAGTATTTGGCTTTAATAATAATGCAAAACCATCAGTAAAATTGCATGGGAAATCACTGAAATATTCTTCTGATGCAAATAGATATCTAAATTTCACTTCAGTTGCCGTTGGGACGAAATCAAACTCAATATAACTTGCGTCTTTTAAAAGGTTGTTGGAAATTCCAAGCGCCGCAGCAAGATCTGCATCTCCCTGTACTGAAAGCTGATCGCTTAGTTGTCCCGATATTAATGAATTACCAGATTTTCTGGCATACCCCGTTGATAAAACAATACCTTTTGCAAATGGAAAATTTGTAGTACCCTTATTAAAAAAACCCCAACTTCTGTTTTGCTCGCTTGCCGAAAGATTCGGAGATACTACAACATTCGAAACATTTGCAGTTGAACAGGTGGAACCACCTGCGATAAGAACATCTTTTACAAGCTGAGTTATACTGTAAGCAGATTCAGGGTAAGTTGCTGTATTAACATCTATAAATGCCCCTGCCTTCATAGATTGACCTGAAGGACTTGGCAGACTTTTATTTTTTATTCTTTGCTGAGAAAAACTAAAGTTGCCAAGAAGCATCAAAATCAAAACAGGAAGTAAATTTTGTATTCTGCTATTTAACATTTTAAACTATTTTCAACAAAAATACTATTTTTTTAATTTAAAACTAAAGCAAACTTCATTTATATTAGTATTATTACAATTACACAATCATCACATTTCCAGTTGTTTTTACCCTAAAATAAAAAAAGACCGATTTTTCGGTCTTTTATAATTATTTTTGATAAATTTCATTCAATGTTTTTCAGTAAAATCCAGCCGGTTTTCACAGTAAGCTGCTTACTTGCAGGATCTTCAAATGTTACCTGATACCAGTAAGAAGCTGTTGGCAATTTTTTACCCTGGAAATATCCGTCCCAGAAAGGTCTTGTCTTTTCTGCTTTAAAGACTTCTTTTCCGTAACGGTCAGAAATTACAGCCTGGAATTTATTGTAGTCACTTACCCCTCTGAAATCAATCATATCGTTCACATTATCTCCGTTTGGCGTAATTACATTCTGCATCACAAAAGTAAAGTATTCAAGGAAACCTACACAGCTTGTTGTTTTCACCCTTACTCTAATAGAAATAACTTTATTATTAGGAATATTGTTGAATACATTTGATCCCTGCCATGACACTCCGCCATCTACAGAATATTCCAGAACACCCGCACTTGGGTTGGATGCAGTAACGATTAAAGTACCATTCTGATTATAGTTGACATTAATAATTTCCGGAACAGTTGCAAGTTTCACTTCGGCTGTATATCTTTCCATACAAACTCCGTTGCTGATGTCTACATAATAAATTCCCGGAGTTTCAACAACAATGGTTTGTGATGTAGCTCCGTTACTCCAAGTATATGTATAGTTCGGGCCAGCTCCTGCATCTAAGGTAATTCTATCGCCTACGCAAATAATTCCGCCTTTAAGATTGGAAGTTATCGCCGGCACGACTTCTACAGTAATTGTTGCAGGCTGTAATGATTTACATCCTTGTGTTCCGATTGCATACACTGTATAAGTTGTAGTCTGAGTTGGAGAAAGGGTACGAACTGCAGTACTGATTGCAGAATCATTCCACTGATAAGTAACTCCTCCTGAAGCAGTTAAAGTAACTGATTCACCAACGCATATTTTCACTTTTGAAGAGGTAAGTTGAGCAACCGGAGTAGCTTCTTTATGAAGAGTTAATGTCACAAGTTTACTGCAGAACCCGCCATTGGAAACAACAACGTGTAGAACCTGACCATCTGTACCCGGATAGGCTGCTAAACTTGCATCGGAAAGATAATTACTGTTCTGTGCCTGAGCATCAGTCTGATTTACATAAAAACGGAATACAGCCGCAGCTGTTGTACTTATCTGTGGTTTTGCATCATTTAAATTAAAAGCAATAATACTTGGCGTGGTACAAAGTTTCAAAGTTGCATTCTGGGCTACGGGTGTGGTACCGCCGACAATGGTTATTGTTGCGGATGCAGGACAATTATTCCCCGGAACGACAACTTTTACCTCGTATTTACCTGGTGCTGTTGCAATATAGGTAGATGAAGTTGCTCCAGCTATGATGTTGTCATTTAAATACCATTGAAACGTAGTTCCAGGAACTGCATTCAGCTGCGCAACTAAAGTCTGAGGTACATTATCACATATATTTAAAGTTGATGGCAGTACGGCACCATTACCATCTACAAGCTTAATTCCTATATCAAAAGATCCCCCTTCAATAAACACCGCCGAATCATAGCTATGATCCCTGTAGTCTGACAAAACCATTTTAAAATGATATGCTACTCCCGGTGTTACTGTTCCAACTGCTGTTAACGGAACAGTTCTCCCGTCATAATTAGTCACAATATTTGGTGAAGAATTATAACCTCCAAAGTACTGCTCATTGATTGCAGGACAACCAAAAGTTCCCGGAATAAGCGGGTGGATATTCGTCATCGCAACGGGTCCTGCGTTGTTTGGTAAAATAGCCAGATTAACGTAAGGACCTCCTGCAACGGGCTTTATTAGTAGTGCAAATGCGTCTGAGTACTCACAAGGATAAGTTCCTGAATATTCTTCTGAGGCAAAAATATAATTAAACTTAACTTGGTTAGAATTCGGCACAAAATCAAATTCCAACATAACATTATCATTATAATCATCACCAGGATTTGGATTTGGGACTGCTGCCAACAAATCCGGATCATTCATCCCTGCATTAGGAATTGTATAACTGGCGCTTGATGCTACGTTTCCTGCTTGACTGGCACGGCCTGTCGTTAAAACAATTCCATCCGTAAAGGGAAAATTTGTTGTTCCTTTATGAAAATACCCCCAAAACCTGTCTGCACTACTAACAGGCTGAGCGGGTGTGATTGTAACATTAGAAACATCAGGAACCGAACAGGTAGAACCACCGTTGATAAGAATATCTTTTACCAATTGCTCCGGTGTATAAGTAGATGGAGCGTACCCCGCTGCGTTTACATCTATAAATGCTCCAGCTTTTTTATTGACAGCGTTAACCACATTTTTAGGTGGTTTTCTTTGTGCAGAAACCGAAGCGCAAATAAACAATAGTACGGAGAGAAAAAGATAATTTTTTAGTCTATATTTTAACATTTTGCTGTTGTTTGTTCAAAATTACCATTTTTTAGTGACTTAGAACATACACTTAGAGATATTATTAACAGCAATATTGCATTTTATTTAAATTTTAATGAAGTTTTAATTCTATTCTAATAAAAAGACCATCGGGTGAAATCCAGAGTTTTTAAAAAAAGTTAATCTTTTCTAAGTTCATCAATTTTATTCTGAAGTTCAGCGATTTTATCTTTTAAAGCCTTAATTTCATTCTTATTAGAACTTACATTGCTTTTAAGAATCACATTTTTTGCCCGCTCATTGTGATCTTCATCATCTTCATCCTCATTTATTTCTTCAATGTCCTCCTGAATATCTTCAATGTCTTCACTGATTTCTTCAATATCCTCGGAAATCTCCTCAATATCTTCACTGATTTCCTCGATATCCTCCTGAATGTCTTCGATATCTTCCTGAATATCTTCAATTTTTTCATGACTTTTATTTACCGACATCTGGATCAGAATCGAAAGATAAATTGCTTCCAGAGATAAAACAGTGGTTAAAACAAGCAGCATTTTATCAAAATCAATAATTCCTAAAGCAGGCAATAAAAACGCAGTAATAAAGAATAATGTATGCAGAATTAAAGAGGGAATAGAACCAATCCATGAGGTGATTCCGTCTGCCAGTTTTTCTAAAAATTCTATTTTCTCGTGCGGTGTTTTCATCCTTCCAGTTTTAAAATAATTCTTTTGTTACTCCCAATCCAAACAAAGCAAAATCATATTTTGCAGGATCTTTTTCATCAAATTTTCTGATGATTATATCTAATTCTTCTACAGTTTTCCAGTCATTCTGAGTTCTGGAAATCAACCCAAGCTTTCTCGAAATATTTCCGGTATGCACATCCAAAGGAATTGATAAAAATTTAAGATCAATATTTTCCCAAATTCCAAAATCTACGCCACGCTTATCGTTTCTCACCATCCATCTCAAAAACATCATAATTCTTTTTGATGACGAATTTTTATAGGGTGAGCTCACGTGTTTATGTGTTCTGTGTTTTTCAATTCCTAAAAACTTCTGCCTGAATCGTTCTATCGAATGATAAAAATTGTTTTCTTGATGATTGATTAAAAACAAATTCTCAAGACTTTGATTTTCGTTATAAATCTTATGAAACTGTTTAATAAAATAAGAAAAATCTTCCCCGTTAAAAGTCCTGTGAATGCTTTTATCCTTTAATAATCTCAAATCTTTTTCAGAATGATTGAGAACAAAATCATAAGGAGAATTGCCCATAATATCGAGCATTTTCTCAGCCGATTTTATAATTGACTTCCGGTTTCCCCATGAAATTGTTGCTGCCAGAAAACCGGCAATTTCAATATCCTGTTTCAAAGAAAAACGATGCGGAATCTGAACGGGATCATCCTGAATAAAATCCGGTTTATTATAAACATCAGCTTTTTCGTCAAGAAAACCTTTTAATTCTGAAAAATTCAACTTCATTATTTAAACATTCCTTTTATCAAACTATTATTTAATTGAAATATTAAGATTGGGTGAAGTTTAATAGATAATTTAAGAAAATATATAAAATATTATTAAGCCCAATTCTCAACTCAGATTATTTGCATTTTAAAACTGAAAAGCCTTAATTTTTAAATATATAATTAAAAATTTTAAATTTTCACACACTCTAAAGCTTTCGGGAGATAAGTGTTTGGGAAAATCTGCCTCGCTTCGTCCGTAAATACCGTCAAATCTCCATAACGGTTTGAAAAATGTCCTAGAATAAGTTTTCCTACTTCCGCTTTTTTCGCAATTGTTGCGGCTTCCAGAGCCGTTGCATGACCTGTGTAATCCGCCATTTCCTTTAAATCATGTAAAAAGGTAGATTCATGATATAAAACCGTCACATTTTTCACAATAGGAATCACAGATTCCAGATATCTCGAATCACTGCAAAATGCATAAGAAACCGAAGGAGCTGGTTCTGTAGTCAGAATTTCATTCTTCAGAACATAACCGTCACTTAAAACAAAATCTTTTCCGGCTTTCAGATTATGATAATCACAAGTTTCAATTTCATCATATTTTGCCACTTCTTCCATATTGATATGGCGATCTTTTGGTTTTTCTTTAAAAAGATAACCGTTACAGTAAATCCTGTGGTCAAGCGGAATAGTAAACACTTCTACCCTATTATCTTCATAAATTTTTTCAGAATAATCTTTATCCAGTTCATGATAAATGACTTCAAAACCACGATGTGTTTCGGTAATGGTAAAAATGGTTTCAAGCATATTTTTAATTCCTTTCGGACCATAAACATGCAACGGATTTTCTCTTCCCAAAAGTCGGAAAGATGCAATCAGACCCGGCAAACCAAAACAATGATCTCCGTGAAGATGTGAGATAAAAATATGATTGATTTTTGAAAATCTTGCTTTTGCTTTTCGCAGCTGAACCTGTGTTCCCTCTCCGCAATCAATCAGAAAACATCTTTCTTCCATTTCCAAAAGCTGCGATGTCGGCGATGTGTTGACTGTCGGTATCGCTGAATTAAAGCCTAATATCGTTAAATAAGTACTCAAATCAATAGTTTATTAAAGCAAATGTACAACAAAAGGTTGAAGTTGAGGGTGAGAATTAGACCGAGGTTAAGGCTGAGTCTCATAATAATATAAGAATGCAGTTCGGACTAAATTATAGAAGAAGTAAAGTCGCAACCTTAACCTTAACCTTAACCTTAACCTTAACCTTAACCTTAACCTTAACCTTAACCTTAAACCTTAACCTTAACCTTAACCTTTCAAAAACTCCAGAAACAAATCCAAAGCCTGTTTTCTGTGGCTGATTTTGTTTTTGTCTTCCGCTTCCATTTGTGCAAAGGTGATGTCATAACCTTCCGGAACAAAAATCGGATCGTAACCAAACCCTTTGTGTCCTTTATTTTCCGTCAGTAAATTTCCGTGTGCCCTACCGTCGAAATATTTTGCACCGTTTTCGTCATAATAACATAAAACAGTAATGAAATAGGCTTTTCTGTTTTCTACATCTTCCATTTCACTTAAAACTTTTTCAATGTTTTTAGCAAAATCGTGGTCTCCTGCATAACGTGCCGAAAAAAGTCCCGGTCTTCCGTCTAAAGATTCGACAACCAAACCACTGTCATCACCCAAACTCGGAATTCCTGTTTTCTCGAAGCAATATTTAGCTTTAATCAAAGCATTGGCGTTGAAAGAATCTCCGTCTTCTACAATTTCATCATGTAGATTGTAATCAGCGAGACTTTTTACCACAAATTTGTCTCCCAAAATCTGTTGAATTTCTTCTTTTTTATGCAAATTGTGGGTTGCAACTAATAATTCCATTTTTATTTTATTTTTTAGTTTAAACACAAATTTTCATACGAACAAACGCTATAAATCTTGTAAAATTTGTGATAACATTAGTATAATTTATGTTTAAAATTAAAGTTAAACTTCAGAATAATGCACTTTGTATTTCTTTATAAACAAATAATAAAACACAGAAAAAAGTACAATTCCTACAGCCAATACCATATATTCCGAAACCTGAAATGCTTCGGCGAAATTTTCTTTTTCTGTATAAAATATTAAAACTGAAGAACAAAGATTATTGAATCCGTGTAAAAGCATTGGCAAAAGCAAAGATTTTGTTTTGTAATAAACCAAACCTAAAACACAACCCAATAAAGTAGCGCCTGCAAATTGCCACGGATTTCCATGAATTAAACCAAATAAAATGCTTGAAAGCAGAATTGCCTTCCAAGGTTTAACACCTTTATTAACCAGCCCTTTCTGTATAATCCCCCTGAAAATAATCTCTTCAAAAATCGGTGCCATGATGACCGCCGTTAAAATCATGACAACAGGATCATCAACAAGATTTGCCATCAGATTTTCAAAAAACTCATAAAAGTCTCCGAAAAAAGGACCCGTTGTTGGAATTTGAGAAGTGACAAATTCACCGATGAACATCATTCCCAACATCAAAGGGAAAATGAGAAGATAGGTATAAAAATTGGTGGGTGAAAAGTTGAAATTAAGTTTTTTTCCTGTTTTCGGACGAACAATCAGAAAATCGAATGCTGCAATCATCAGACAAAATACCACCGCATTCGAAAACATTAAAAACCAAGGTTTTTGCATGAAATCAAGTTTAAAAATAAACTTTCCTCCTAACCCCAGAAAGCCAATTGCAATACTTCCTGCAATGTAACCTGCAAAAAGTATTAAACCTCCTATCCAGTCAAAAATATATTTCGGATACCTCGATTGCTCCATAAATTCTGATTTTAGCGAGACAAAGATAATTGATTTCACTCAAAATTATTCTCAATTAATGCTTCACTTTTACAACTTCATTTTATCAATATGAAACAATAAGTATTATCTATCGTATTTCTACCAATCTCAACTGCTATCAAACTATCTTTGCAGCTTAATTTTTTCTTTCCATGGACAATTCCTTACACCGAAAAGAAAATGTGAATCTTCAACTTATTACTTATGTTTGTTTCACATTTGTCGGTTATTTCATTATTGGATTATCACTGTCAGTTCTTCCGATTTTCATTAATAAAAATTTAGGTTTTAGTTTACTTATTGCTGGATTGGTTATCAGCTTACAATATGTTTCCACATTTTTTCTGAGAGCATATTCCGGAAAAGTCATTGACGGAAAAGGTCCGAAACCTGCGGTTTTGTTCAGTATGATTAGTTTTTCATTAACTGGAATCTTTCTGATTATTGCTTATTATTTTAAACTTTCACCAATTATCAGTCTTTCCTTTCTGGTGATTACCCGTTTACTGACAGGCTGTGCGGAAGGAATGATTGGTGCAAGCCCTATCAACTGGGCAATTATGGCAGTTGGAGAAAAACATACAGCAAAAATTATTTCCTATAACGGAGTTGCCTGTTATGGAGCTTTAGCCATCGGAGCTTCATTGGGGGTTACCATCGAACATGAATTCAGTTTATATGGAATCGGGATTCTTTCGATTATTTTAGGAATTTTAGGATTTCTTTTTGCAAAAACCAAAGAAAATAAAACCAATGCAAATGCTCAGGAAACCCAGTCTTTCTGGAAAGTGTTGGGTAAAGTTGCTCCTTTCGGCGTTTGTCTGGCGCTGGGTGGAATTGGTTTTGCCAGCATTTCGGCATTTATCACTCTGTATTACAATCATTTTCATTGGAATAATGGTGCTTTGTGCCTTTCTGTTTTTGGTGGATTATTTGTTGCGGGAAGATTGGTTTTCAGTAATGTGATCAATAATTATGGCGGAATTAAAGTTGCCATTGCCTGTCTTTTAGTAGAAACTATCGGACTTTTAACTATTGCTTTTGCTACGAATGCACAAATTGCTTTAATTGGAGCAGGTGTTACCGGCTTAGGATTTTCATTAATATTTCCGGCTTTAGGTGTACTGGCTATAAAAAGTGTTTCACCATCCAGTCAAGGATCTGCATTGGCAGGTTATGGGCTTTTCATTGATATATCTTTAGGCGTTGCAGGACCTATTGTCGGAAGTGTTGCCGATTTTTTCGGAATGCAGTTTATCTTTCCATTCAGTGCAGCGATGGTTTTTATCGGATTGGGACTTGCATTTTTTCTTAAAAGAAGATCAAATTTGAAAAAGCCGGCTGAGGGATAATATGGAATGGATTTTTATTCCATGGGTCTCACCCACGGCTATGGATATTGAACCACTTCGTGGTTCTCAGCTCACACATTAAGCATTTGATTTTTAAAAACTTATATTTCTAAAATATGTATCATACATTAGACTAAATCTTATATGACTCATGGGCTAAAAAACTTTTGTGACTTTTGTGGTTAAATCTCATCCATTTGGCAATCAAAATTCAATTTTCAAAATCCGATAAAATTCCCGATTTTTGCAACTTCAAAATACGATATGTCAGACTTAATCAAAGAAATAGAAAAAAGAAAAACCTTCGGAATTATTTCTCACCCGGATGCCGGAAAAACCACCCTTACGGAAAAGTTGCTACTTTTCGGGGGTGCGATTCAGGAAGCGGGTGCGGTAAAATCCAATAAAATAAAAAAAGGAGCGACCTCCGATTTCATGGAAATTGAAAGACAGAGAGGAATCTCCGTGGCAACTTCCGTGTTGGCTTTTGAATACCGAGATCACAAAATCAATATTTTAGATACTCCGGGGCACAAAGATTTCGCAGAAGATACATACAGAACTTTAACTGCCGTAGATTCCGTAATCGTTGTCATCGACGTTGCAAAAGGGGTCGAGGAACAGACGGAAAAATTGGTTCAGGTTTGTAGAATGAGAAACATCCCGATGTTGGTTTTCATTAATAAACTTGACCGTGAAGGTAAAGATGCTTTCGATCTATTGGATGAAGTTGAGCAGAAATTAGGATTAACGGTTTGCCCGCTTTCTTTGCCAATTGGTATGGGTAGCGACTTCCAGGGGATTTATAATATATGGGAAAACAATATTCAGTTATTCTTAGAAGAGAAAAAACAGAAAGTTGGAGATTCTATTAAGTTCAATGATATTAATGACACTTCAATCGATGAAGTTATTGGCGAAAAAGCGGCAACTACCTTAAGAGAAGAGTTAGATTTAGTTCAGTCTGTTTACCCAGAATTTAATCGTGAAGATTATATGAAAGGTGATCTGCAGCCTGTCTTCTTTGGTTCAGCTTTAAATAATTTTGGAGTTCGTGAGTTATTGGATGCTTTCATCGACATCGCTCCAATGCCACAACCAAAAGAAAGTGATACGCGTTTGGTAAAACCTGAGGAAAGCACTTTCACAGGATTCGTTTTCAAGATCCACGCCAATATGGATCCGAAACACAGAGACAGATTGGCTTTTGTGAAAATTGTTTCGGGAACGTTTAAAAGAAATGAAAATTACTTATTGGTAAGAGAAGGCAAAAAAATGAAATTCTCTTCACCGAATGCATTCTTTGCCGATAAAAAAGAAGTGGTAGACGAAAGTTTCCCTGGAGATATCGTAGGTCTTCACGATACAGGAAGTTTTAGAATTGGCGATACGTTGACAGGCGGTGAAAAATTGAGCTTTAAAGGAATTCCGAGCTTCTCTCCTGAACATTTCAGATATATTAATAACAACGATCCGTTGAAGGCAAAACAACTGGCAAAAGGTATTGATCAGTTGATGGATGAAGGTGTTGCGCAGTTATTTACCCTTGAAATGAATGGCAGAAAAATCATTGGAACCGTAGGGGCGCTTCAGTATGAGGTAATCCAATACCGTTTGGAGCATGAATACGGTGCAAAATGTACATATGAACCACTTTCTATGCATAAAGCTTGCTGGGTTGAAGCCGATGAAAAATCGGATGAATTCAAGGAATTTGCAAGATTGAAGCAGAGATTTTTGGCGAGAGATAAATATAACCAATTAGTTTTCCTGGCTGATTCTTCCTTTACGATTCACATGACGCAGGAAAAATTCCCGAATGTGAAACTGCATTTTATCAGTGAGTTTCAGAATGCTTAATTGAAAATAAATTTGATTAGTCTAAAAAATAAAACCCGTTAAGTAAAAAACTTAACGGGTTTATTATTAATATTATCTTATTTTCTAAGCATCAATAATTTCTTAACAATTCGTTCTCCATTCAGCTCAACATCAATCATGTAAGCTTCTGTAGGTAAATGCGTCAAATCAATTTTTTCTAAATGCTCCGAGAAGAAAAGACGATTTCTCTTAGGAATTACAAGCTTACCGTCCATCGCATAAATTGTATATGAGAATGCATACGGAGCAAGCGGACTTAATCTAGGGAAATCTAATTTGATATAAACATAACCGTCATAAGAAGGAATAGGATAAATCATTAAACCCTGATAAGCAATAGAAGGTGAAGTTCCCGGTGTTCCTGGAGTTCCCGGCGTACCTGGAGTTCCAGGATTCGGAATTGGAGGCACTACAACAGCAGATGAATTAACTGTAAAATTCTGTGAATTTACATTTAAAAATACATTTTCTACAGCCTTCACCATGATTCTTGCGGTTGTACTATTTCCTAAACCACCAGGAACATTGAACGTATGACTTCCGTCATTCGGTGTACTGGCAACCAGAATATGTGGGAAAGTAACACCACCATCGGTTGACAACAAAATGCTTACATTCGGTGTACTTACAGGAGCTGCTGTTGTGTTGGCAACATCCCATGTTACGGTCTGAGATTGTCCTTCAGTCCAGACAGTTCCCGCAGTATTCTGAGAAGTTACCACAAAAGGACCTGCCGTATCAATAACCGTGAGCTTCACATCGTCACGTCCGGTTTGCCCCCCAAGCGAATTATTATCTCTAACCATAACAGAGAAATTTAAAGCTCTGGCAATGGAGGGAAGCTTCTCCCAAGCTTTTACATCCGCCGGATTCACAATCGCAGGATTATATCCGGAAACAATCGTTGAAAGTCTCGGAAAATATCTTGATGGTGAAGCTGTAGGCATTACGGATCTGAAAAGAGGTCCAACAGTATTTGTCGGTTGAGGCGGCATTGGTGCAACTCCGGCATCTATCTGTTCCCATGTATACGTTAAAGGGTCATTATTTGGGTCTGTAGCCGTTGCAGTCAATAAGAAAGGTGTACTCTTCGGAATATTTCTATCTAAACCAGCATTTACAACAGGTTCCCCGTTGGCTATTGATGTTTTAACCCCACAAGTAGATGTAGAACCCGACGTAAGTCTTGTATACATCTCATTGATACTTATCGAGTGGAAGTAGACGTCACTGTTTGACTGAACATTGGGCGGACAAATACCTGCATATCCCATAATCGAACTTGCACTACCCGGTTCAATGGTTGTAGGTACATTTCTGTTACAGTTATTATTCTGTGTATGCATTGCTCCAAACTGATGTCCCATTTCATGGGCGACATAATCTATTACGAAAGGATCTCCAACCGGAACTGCCGATCCTGTAACGCCACCTGCTTTACTACCTCCACAGATTGAAGGTGTTGCAGCCAGACCGTTATCGTTTCCTGCATTTGCCTGGAAGAATAAATGGCCGATGTCGTAATTGGCAGCACCGATGATGTTGTTCGTTACTGTAATATTTTCATTGAGCATTTGCCCTGCGTCTAAAGCATTGAAAGTATCTGTGCTGATGAAAAACAGCGCATCTGTATTGGCTATAAGCTGCAATCTTACCGCAATATCTCTTTCAAAAACCTGATTTAATCTGGTCACCGCTAAATTTACTGCCGCAAGTACAGCCGCTTTTTTCTGAGCATCCGTTCCGGAGCCTACACCTGCCTGTCCAGCAATATATGCTGTATATTCTGTGGTTGTAGTAATGGCAAGACGATACTTTCTGTTTAATCCGTCGATCACTGTTTTTTGATTGAGAGCAGATTCTTTCAGCTCGCTGTCCCCATTAAAAAGACATTCAAACTGGTTAAGAGAAGATGCTTTTTTTCGGTCGTAGATTTTATATACCTGATTATCTTTTGTATAAGAATCAATGTAATAAATTCCTTCGTTATTCGAGATCATTCCGTTAAACCCGAAATAAGGATCAATGGTAAATCTTATTGCAGAAGATTGATCACCTTTTTTGAATCCTATATAAGATCTGATTTCAGAATATTTGGTTTGAAGATCAGGATGCATCGTTGTCGATTCATAAACTTCATAAGTATCATAACTTCCTTCAAGATTAGGAAAATCGATCATTACACCTTTACGACTTGAGCTGTAATCTCTGTCGGCTACATTTTTTAGTTGGTTCTGAATATCCTGAATATTCAGTGTAAACAGAGAATAATCTGTAATCCTCACATTATTCTCACGAACTTCACTGTTGATTTTAGAATCATATTTTTTCCAGTGATTCTTCTGCGCAAAGCCTGCTGCAGAAAACAAAAGCAAAGTACCCAGAACGAGTAGTTTTTTCTTCATATATTTTTTTATTTTTTTAAATATTAACGGCTATGAGTTTTATACTTTTAGGAATATTCCCTTTTATTTTTAAAATCAGAATAGGATTTTTTTGTTTCTCGGCTAAATATTCATCATTAGAAACTTCTTTATAATAAACATTTAAGACAAAGTTATTTTCTTTTATTTCAGTAACTTCAATATCTCCAAAAGTCTGCTTTTTCATTATTGGTTTCAATACTAAAAGAAATTCATCATCCGAAATTGTAGGAATCGGTGCTGATCTGGAAAATTTTTTGTCATCCAGTTGCTTATAGAGCGCTAAAGTTTCATTAAAAGTTGTAATGATTGTTGACTCTTTTAATGACACTTCTCTGTTCAGCCTTCTCACTTCGGAAAACTCTACCGAATTATTTTTTTCAGTCATTGGAACCCTTTGATTTAAATCATTTTTTAAGCCCGCAGAGTTTGTGCAATTATTCCCTAAAGCAACAAACAAAAACGAGAAAACAATCAGACAAAGGAATTTCATATCAAACTCTTAAAAAGCAAAGTTAAATATTATTATATTTCCAAAGAAAAAAAACTTTTAACATTTTTTATAATTTATAAAAAGCTTTGTAAAATGCATTATTTTATTTTACAAAATACTCATTATCAATAAAATAAAATTTTACCAAAATCATACATTTCTTTTACAATCATTACAAAAAAATCAACTATAATTTTACTTCAACAAAAAAATAATCTTATGAAAAAGTTCATTTTATTAGTTGCAGTATCGGGTACTTTTATCATGTGTAAAAAAGGTGAAGCAGCAACAACACAATTAGAAAACGCCATAAGTACCACAGATAGTGCTGTTACAAACGTTCATGAAAAGATTAATTCAATCAATGATGAAGCAAATGCAGTTGTTGACTCTGCAAGTATCCGAATTAAAGACTTCGAAAAAACAAAAAGTGAAGCCGAACAGAAAATAGAAGCCACTTCCAAAAGTATTGACTCTTTATCTGATAAAATTGCCAATCTGAAACTTGAGTCTAAACCAGAAAAGAAAGATTCTGCTGAAAAGAAAATCGTGGTCCATGTTCCCGCTCCTAAAATAATCAAAGAAACCAAAATTGTTTATAAAGATAAACCACAGACAGAGAAAACGATTTCTAAAAACAAGATGATAAAAACAGGCGTTTTGGAATTAAATGTAAACGACGCAGAAACCGCTAAGGAAATTATCATAGAAGAAGTAAAAAAATATGACGGATTTATAAAAAGTGAAAACATCTCTCTAAATAACAACCAAAAGAAAATTGCTTACTTAAGAATAAAAGTTCCCATTCAGAAATTTGATTATCTTATGGATGACTTGAGCTACAATATCGGTGAAGTTGAAAATAAAGGAATTGATGTAAGCGGACAGGATTTTGTAAATAACACCATGTGTGACGTAGAAATTACACTTTACGGAACTTCAAAAAATGCTTTGATAAAAGATGAGCCTCAAACCTTTGGCGGAAAATCTCTCGCAGCAGTTTCTTCTGGCTGGAATGTGATTACTTCTATTTTTCTCTTTATTCTTCCGCTTTGGCCGCTTTTCGTCATCGCAGGAATTGGGTATTATTTTTACAAAAAGAAAGCAAATAATCGCGCCGGAAATCATTCTAACCGGGATTAAATGAATTTTTAAGTAAATTTTAAGTAAAGAAATGAGCAAGTAATTGATTTTTCTATTAATTTTATCACATCATAATATTATTAATATTTGTGGTTTGGTGAAGGTAAAAGGCTCTCGATCGAGAGCCTTTACTGTTATTTCATATTCACTACTTTGTCTACGACATATCTTGTATTTCCCCGCCATGGAAGAGCGCCTTTGTATTCTTTATAGTGCAAATCAAAAACTTTTCCGCTGTTGAGTTCCAATTGTTTGAAAACCTCAGGATCTGAAACCGAAAACTCAAACTCATAGCTTGTGATGGTTCCTGTTTTTCCTTTTCCAAAACCTTCCTGAATCAATTTACCTTCATACGTTTTAAAAACATATCCTTTTTTAATGGCGTAATTAAGGTAACCTGACTTCACACCCTCTCCAAAAACGAAGAAAAATTTATACCAGAAGAAAACTCCTAAAAGAAGTACAATCACTCCGCCGGTAATCCACAAAGATTTTTTCATAAGCAGTGTTTTAATTTTTAAATTATTTAGAAATACTTCTAGAAATCACAATTTTCTGGATTTCAGAAGTTCCTTCATAGATCTGAGTGATTTTCGCATCTCTCATTAATCTTTCTACGTGATATTCTTTCACATATCCGTATCCACCGTGGATTTGCACAGCTTCAATCGTAGTATCCATTGCTACCTGAGAAGCATATAATTTTGCCATTGCCCCACTTTCAGAGATGTCTTTTCCGGCATCTTTTTCACAAGCAGCCTTAAAACAAAGCATTCTTGCAGCCGTGATCTGAGTTGCCATATCTGCCAATTTGAAAGCAATCGCCTGATGATTGATGATCTCAGTTTTGAAAGCTTTTCTTGTTTTAGCATATTTCAAAGCCAATTCATAAGCTCCGGAAGCAATACCTAAAGCCTGAGAAGCAATACCGATTCTACCACCGTTCAAAACAGCCATTGCAAAATTAAATCCGAAACCGTCTTCCCCGATTCTGTTTTCCTTCGGTACTTTTACATTGTTGAAGATTAAAGAATGCGTATCACTTCCTCTGATTCCTAATTTATCTTCTTTTGTTCCGATTTCGAAACCTTCCCAACCTCTTTCTACGATGAAAGCGTTAATTCCTTTATGTTTTTTCTCCGGATCAGTCTGAGCAATTACGATATAATAAGTCGCTGTTCCTCCATTTGTTATCCAGTTTTTGATACCATTTAATAAATAATAATCTCCTTTATCTTCTGCAGTTGTTTTCTGAGAAGTTGCATCAGACCCTGCTTCAGGCTCAGACAAAGCAAAAGCTCCGATTACCTGCCCGCTTGCAAGAGGTGTAAGATATTTTACTTTTTGCTCTTCAGAAGCAAACTTTTCAAGACCTGCACAAACCAAAGAGTTGTTTACAGACATTACAACAGCCGCAGAAGCATCTATTTTTGCAATTTCCTCCATTGCCAGAACGTAAGAAACACTATCCATACCGGCACCGCCGTATTTAGGGTCAACCATCATTCCTAAAAGTCCCATTTCTCCCATTTTCTTCACTTGTTCTGCAGGGAATTTCTGATCACGGTCTCTTTCGATAACTTCAGGTAATAGTTCCGTTTGAGCAAAATCTCTCGCTGCCTGCTGAATCATCAGCTGTTCTTCTGATAAATTAAAGTCCATAAAATTTTCTATTATATGGTCGCTAATTTACACTTTTTGTAGAAATCTGAAAACAGAATTAATAATCTGAAATTAGGCTCATTAAATTATATTTATTAAAATGAGATTAAATTTAAATTATAAAACATATTATGGCATACATTTTATTAAATTTTAAATCATTAGTTCTAATTTTCGCAATTAAAAAAAATGCTTATATTTAAAATTCCAACTATATAATAAATACCATGTCTATAAAAAGATTATTCGATATACCTCATTATGCGCTGCAGCATCTTCCGAAAAGTGACATGTTTGTTACAAAATATCATGGGGAATGGAAAAAAACTTCTACGCAGGAGTTTATTAATCAAGGAAATAAAATTTCCAGAGGACTTTTAAAGCTTGGCATTAAACCGGGTGATAAGATTGCTCTGATTACAACAAATTCCCGAACAGAATGGGCTGTAATGGATCTAGGACTTTCACAGATTGGCGTTGTTTCGGTCCCGGTTTACCCGAGTATTTCTCCCGAAGACTACGAATTCATCTTTAATAATGCTGAAATTAAATACTGCTTTGTTTCCGATAAAGACCTGTTGAATAAAGTAATGAAGATTAAGCACAATGTTCCGAGCTTACAGGGAGTTTTCACGTTCGATAACATCAGCGGAGCAGCAAACTGGAAAGAAATCCTTGACTTAGGCGAAGACGATTCTACCCAGATTGAAGTGGAAGATCTATCTAAAGCCATTAATGCCGAAGATTTAGCGACTTTAATTTACACTTCCGGAACGACAGGAAAGCCCAAAGGTGTAATGCTTAGTCATGAAAATATTGTTTCTAATGTTTTAGGTTCGATTCCTAGAATCCCGAAGAAAAAAAGTTTAGATTATAAAGATACGCGTGTTTTAAGCTTCTTGCCGATTTGCCATATTTTTGAAAGAATGTTGTTTTATCTTTTCCAATACAATGGTTTTTCCATTTGGTTTGCAGAAAGCATTGAAAAAATGGGTGAAAACGTAAAAGAAGTAAAACCACATTACATGAGCGTTGTTCCTCGTCTTGTGGAAAAAGTGTATGATAAAATTTACGCAACCGGTTCTTCTGCAGGCGGAATTAAACAGAAAATTTTCTTCTGGGCACTGGATATCATTCAGAAAAAGAAAGAGGTTTCAAAACCCTCAGGTTTATTTGAAATTATTGCTGACAAGCTGGTTTTCAAAAAATGGAGAGAAGGTTTGGGCGGTGAAATCATCACGTTGGTTTCCGGATCTGCAGCCTTATCCACAAGATTAAATTTAATGTTTCAAAACGCAGGAATTCCTATTCTGGAAGGTTATGGTTTAACTGAAACATCACCGGTAATTTCAGTAAACTCTTTTGGAAAAATGAAAGTGGGTACTGTAGGACATCCTTTAGACAATTTAACGGTAAAGATCCAGGAAGACGGTGAAATTACCGTAAAAGGACCTTCTGTTTTTAAAGGCTATTTTAAAAACGAGGAGCAGACCAAAGAATCGTTCACAGAAGACGGATTTTTCAAAACAGGAGACATCGGTCACATCGACAGCGAAGGTTTTTTACAGATCACTGATCGTAAAAAAGAAATGTTTAAAACTTCAGGTGGAAAATACATTGCTCCGCAAACGATAGAAAATTTAGCCAAAGCTTCGAAATTCATCGAACAGATTATGGTTGTAGGTGATGGCGAAAAAATGCCTACTGCTTTGGTACAACCCGATTTTGAATTTGCTAAAAGCTGGGCAATGAGAAACAATCTTAGCATAGGAACAACGCCTGCAGAAATTGCAAAAAGCCCTGAGTTGAAAGCCAGAATCGAAAAAGAGATTGATGACATCAACGAACATTTAGGAAACTGGGAGAAAATCAAGAAAATTGAATTAACTCCTGAAGTTTGGGGAATTGAAGCCGGACTTCTAACGCCAACTTTAAAGCTGAAAAGAAAGGCTATTAAAGAGAAATTTATTGATTTGTATAATAAGATGTACGAACATCATGAATAATATGAAACCGCTTCTTTTGAGGCGGTTTTTTTGATCTAAACACTAATGACACGAATGTTTTTCACTAATAACACTAATTTTATTGAAAAAAGATTCTTCACTCCACCTCGTTCCGTTCTGAACGACAAGTAGGACATATAAATCATGCAATATATTACGAAAAGGATTTCAGTTATTAGTGAAAATATTTGTGCAATTCGTGTTTTTAAAGAAAAAGCTGTCTCAAAAAAATTGAAACAGCTTTAATATTTTTAAAATTGTAATTAAAAATTAGAATTTAATTACAGATTTCATTTTTTCGTTTTCTTCCATTACCAACTCATCGTCAACAAGTATTTTTCCTGAATGCTCATCAATAATAATTTTCTTTCTTTGAGCAATTTCCATTTGTTTTTGTGGCGGAATTGTGAAGAATGATCCTTTTGGAGCACCTCTTTCCAAACCTACAACTGCTAAACCAGTAGAAGAGCTCGTTCTGATTCTATTGTAAGATGCCAATAATCTTTCGTCGATTTTAGAAGCAAATTCTTTAGACTGCTCAATCAGATATTCTTCTTCTTTCTTAGTTTCAGAAATCAAACCTTCCAGCTCTTCTTTTTTGAATTTAAGATGGTTTTTAAGATCGTTGATCTTGTTGTTCAGCTCAGCAAGTGTTTCTTCTTTGTGAGCGATTTTAGCACCAAATTCTTTGATTCTTTTTTCAGAAAGCTGAATTTCAAGTTCCTGATACTCAATTTCTTTTCCTAAAGCTTCAAATTCTTTATTGTTTCTTACATTATCTTGCTGAGATTTGTATTTTTCAATAAGATTTTTAGCATGGTTGATCACTTCATTTTTAGTATTGATCTGATCGTTTTGTTCTTTAATATCTGCATGAAATTTTTCAGCTCTTGTTTCAAGACCTTCAATCTCGATTTCAAGATCTTCAACTTCGATTGGCAATTCTCCTCTTGTATTACGGATTTCGTCCAATCTTGAATCTATGATCTGCAAATCATATAAAGCTCTTAATTTTTCTTCAACTGAAATATCGTTGGTTTTTGCCATATCTAAAGGAAATAATTTACTGGGTTTGTTTTTTCACTAGATTTTAAGATTGCAAATGTACTAATTTTTTGTGACAAAATTTCAAATAATTGTTGCACAACCCATTGTTCTGATTCATAATGCCCTACATCACAAATCAGCATTTTAGATTCCGCCAGAAAATAATCGTGATATTTAAGGTCTCCCGTGATATAAGCATCACAATTTTTAGATAAAGCAGATTTTATTCCGCTCGCTCCTGAACCGCCCAAAACTCCTACTCTCTTGATTTTTCTGTTCGTAAAATCTGAGTGCTTGATAACTTCTATATTGAATTTACCTTTTATAAACTTCAAAAAATCTTTTTCATCCATTTCCTCATCAAATTCACCATACATCCCTAAACCTGAATATTGATTTTCATTATCTAAAGAATAAATCTGATGCGCCACTTCTTCATAAGGATGCGCTTTTTTCATCGCAGCAATAATCCGGTTTTGTTTATACGATTCAAAAATTACTGAAATCATACTTTCATCCGCATTTTCTCTTACATTTTGCTGCCCGGAAAAGGGATTCGAGCCCTCAATCGGCCTGAAAGTTCCGTTTCCTTCTATTTTAAAGCTGCATTCATCATAAAAGCCAATATTTCCGGCTCCGGCGGAAAAAAGAGCTTCTTTTAGCTGCTCAGAATAATCGTTAGGAACATAAACCGTAAGTTGCTTTAAATTATTTTTTTTAGGCTGCAATATTTTTAAATTTTTTAAACCCAACTGATTACATATTCCAGCATTTACGCCAAAATAATCATTATCAAAAGCTGTGTGAACGGCATAAATTGCTATTTTATTTTCGATGGCTTTTAAAACTGCTCTTTCAACATAGTTTTTACCCGTAATTGATTTTAAGCCTGAAAAAATAATCGGATGAAAACAAACGACAAGATTACAATTCCGGGAAACTGCTTCATTGATGACATTCTCCAGAGCATCATGGCAAAATAAAACTCCACTTACATTACGGTCAGGAACTCCGCATAAAAGTCCAACATTATCAAAATCTTCGGCTTGTGGAATAGCTATTTGATTCTCTATAATAGAAATTACTTCTTTTATTGTCATTTTATTCTGTAAGTTTGTCACGAAATTAATCATAATTTTACTCAAAACAAAAACACTCATGGAAAGAGAACACAATCTTGTTCCTGAAGATAAACTGTGGAAAAGATTTTTATACCGAATCATCTACCGGTCTGATACCAAACTAGGAAAACTGTTTGACGTCATCCTCCTATCACTTATTCTGATAAGCACTTTTATTATTATGATGGAAAGTGTACCGAAGCTTGATAAAAAATTTCATACATATTTTATTATTTCCGAATGGATTATTTCTATATTTTTTACAGCAGAGTACTGGTCTAGAATTGCTGTGGTTAAAAATAAGAGACAATATATCTTCAGCTTTTTCGGGATTATTGATTTTCTTGCATTAATTCCTTTTTATCTGAGCTTCTTTTTTCCGGTAACCAAGTATTTTTTAATCTTCAGAATGTTGAGAATGCTGAGAGTTTTCAGGGTTTTCAATCTTTTGGATTTCATGAACGACGGAACGGTTATCGTTCGTGCATTGAGAAACAGTTCAAGAAAGATTTATATTTTTTTATTATTTCTGATTATTTTCTCGGTCATCGTTGGATCATTAATGTTTATGGTAGAAGGAGGAAGGCCCGGTTTTGAAACCATTCCGCAATCTATTTACTGGGCTGTAGTCACAGTAACAACTGTTGGATACGGAGATGTTTCACCGATAACTCCGATGGGAAAATTTTTTGCGGTTGTATTAATGCTTGCAGGTTATTCCATTATTGCAGTTCCGACCGGAATCGTTACTGCTGAAATGAGAAACAAAAGACAAAACTTAGAACTTGTCTGTGACCGTTGCGGAAATGAAGATATTGACGATGATGCACGCTACTGCAAACAGTGTGGCAAGAAATTGGCTTAGTAGATTTATACAATTCATCTATTAACTCAAATCAACAAAATCATGGAACCACAAAAGAAAAACACCCCTAATAAGGCAATTGTAATTTTATTCTCTCTCATTATACTCACTGTAGTGGTTTATTTCATTCTTCAGATGATTCTCCCGGAATTATTTCAGAATATGCCGACAGGAGAAGTGCAGCCTGTGAAGCCAAACGAATAGTCTTAATTTTAAAAAATCAAAAGCTTTCTGCCAAAACACAGAAAGCTTTTTTATACCTAAATAAAAAGAGACTGATCTAGTGATCAGCCTCTTTAAAGAAATTCTTAAAATCAATTATTTTTTAATTGCTTTAATTGTTTGCTTAGAACCATCTTTCATATTTAAAATCACTAAATACATTCCTGAATTTAAATCTCTTAAATGAAGTGCAGATTCCGGTTTATCAAAAGTTTTAACCAATTTACCAGAGATATCTACTACTGAAATGGATTTCACATTTGAAATGTCTGAAATATTCAATACATCAGCAAATGGGTTTGGATAAGCTTGGATATTCTCTTTCGATGGAGATGCCACATTTGAAGTACCTAATGAACTTGCTAAATCGTACATCAAATCGTCGATCAACACACTGTAAGCTGGCGAGCCCGCATTCCTTAAAGCCAATGTTGTAACACCAGCCGGAACTCCCGTAATAGCTAAATAATAATCATCTATTACCGTATTACTTGTCGTCGTATAAGTTCCTAAAGTCACAAACGTTGAAGCATTAGCAGGGTCCGTCATGTAACCAACATCAATTTTACCACCAGCTGTATAATTAGCTCTGCCCTTAAATTTAATTGCATAATTACCAGTACTTAGATTAGTAATGCTTGGCAATTTAACGATAACAGGTTCAGTTGCGCTATTTCCATAAATGTATAAATTATTAGGCGCACTCATTACTGTACTTGCCTGAACATAAGCATTTGATGATGTACCTGTCACTAGCTTACTCCAGCAGTTTGGTAAAATATTCCCAGTACTAGATGTACTATCAAAATTCTCATTAAGACTGGTTATATCAACACATGAAGTGGTGAATGTTCCATTCGATGACCAGACACTTTTATCTGTAGTGCTACAAACTGATCTCACCCAGACATAGTACGTAGTGGCTGCCGCCAATCCAGATAAAGGTGTACTAACTGTAGCACTCGTACCAGAAATTGTAGTAGTTGCTGTAGGCGCTGTGTTCACAGTTGAGTAGTAATACTCATATCCGTTTGCAGGCGCTGTTGCAGGTGCTGTCCAAGATATTGTAGCGCCAGCCGCAGTGATATTAGAAGCTATAATAGCAGTTGGCTCAAGACAGGTTGGAGCAGTCTCAACTATAAAGTTATCAACGTAGAAATTATAATCAGGTGTATCACCAACAGTTCCATCAGAACCAAAGACTGCAAATTTAACCTGATTAGATGTAGATGCTATGTTATAAGTAAAGGTATTATTAGTATTACTTGGTGCGTTAGCAGCATTCCATGTTTGAATAATTGTCCATGTTACTCCATTATCAGTAGACATAAGAACATTTACAATATCGTCGGATCCCATTGCTGAAGTTCCTGTACCTGAATATGTTGTTATACCATAATTAAACTTCACCTGATAACCACCAGCTGTTAAATTAAATACAGGAGAAATTAGCCATCCTGCTCTATCAGTTGAATATAAGTTTATTCTTGCAGCACCTGTAGATGTATTATTTAAAAAGCCGTCTTCAACCCAATAGTTTGTTGTGCCCGTTCCAGGACCTGTAGAAGGTGTTCCTCCGTTAGCAAGCGTCCAGCAAGCTCCTGGGAAAGTAGAAAAATCATTTGTATAACTTGGCACATAGGTATTACAAGCAGTTGTGAATGTTGCCATAAGAGACCAAGCACTTTTGGTTGAAGTTGTACAAACAGATCTAACCCAAATATAATATGTTGTATTGGCTGCTAATCCAGACACAGGAGTACTTGTTGTAGTACTTGTGCCAGAAACTGCTGTTGTTGCAGTTGGAGCTGTATTAGTTGTTGAATAGTAATATTCATATCCGTTAGCAGGTACTGTCGCTGGAGCAGTCCAAGCTATAGTAGCACCACTAGAAGTGATATTTGATGCAACAATTGAAGTCGGTTCTACACATGACGGTATAACTTCTACATTAATATCATCAAGACGCACAGATCTATATGTACCACCTCCATTATGTCTAAAAGCTAAAAACTGATTTGTTCCAGATGGAATATTTACAGTATATTGCGTAAACGTTGTTGTTAAACTTATCGGACTCCCAATCGCAACAAATGTACTTGCATCCATAGGGTCAGATAGTGTACCTACCTCCATAGTATAACCTGCTCCTCCTCCATTTGCATAGAATCTCACTCTGTTATTACCATTCATTAAATTAGTTGTCGGAGGAGAAACCAACATTCCCCCACCAGTTGTAGCGGTATCTGTATAAATATAATAACCATTAGGCGCGGATGTATTATAGGTATAAACATAACCGTATCCTGCCCAACCGGAAGGCTCGAGATACTTCCAGCAGTTTGGAGCATTAGTATTAGTAGTACTTCCTACAGCAGTAGTATCAAAGTTTTCAAAATAAGGAGCATTAGTACTTGTACAATTTGTTGTAAAAGATGAAACAGCTGTCCAGACACTTCTATCAGTTCCAGCACAAGCCGATCTAACCCAAACATAATAGGTAGTGCCTGATAACAATCCATTTAAAGGAGCAGATGTTGTAGTAGAAGTTACTGAGTTTGTTGAATTCAAGACTGTTGAAGACGTTGGCGCAGTATTAGTAGTACTGTAATACACCTCGTATCCGTTAGACGGAGCAGAAAAAGGAGCCGTCCAATTAACTGTTGCTGTTGCTGTTGTAAGATTAGAAATGGTAACTCCTGAAGGAACTATACATGTAGGAGGAGTCCATGTGAATGTTTGCCCCGAAGCAGGGAAAATCAGATTATCTCTATGAACACTTGCAGAATTGGTTGTCCCAGCTGTTGTTGTAGCCCAAGTTCCTGTTGCAGAAGCTAATCTATTATTAAAGTCACTATTTGATGCACCCCGTAATCCAATCTGATTTGTTCTGGCAGTAGTGCTAACATTGAAATTCGGACCATAAACAATAGAAACAGTATTTGTTGACTCAGCCAATCTCAACTGAAAATTAAGATAATTACTTCCAGCTGAAGTTGTAGCATAATCATTATAACCAATCCACTCAATTACAAAAACTCTATTGGGAGCATTACCTTCAGTAGAGGTTAAAATTTTACCTGTTCCGTATCTAATAACTGCCGTAGCAGAACTTAAAGTAGCAGGTGCTGACATCGTAATTGTACCTGCAGTTTCGTCAAAAGCAGTTACCGTAGTACCTGTCGGAATCCCATTAGTCGTAGTGTTACCCAATACTTTCCCTACTTCAATTCCTTTAAAAGAAGCAACATTAGTTATTATATTTGAACCACTTGTTGTTACCCCAGAAGTAATGAAAGCTCCCCACAAATCTCTATTCATTACGCCTACAGCTCCAGAGTAGGCAGTAGATGATGAAATAACAGTCGAGCTTGTACTTGTTGTTGTTCCAAATATTACACCTCCATTAGAATTAACATAAACTGACGTGTAATTAATATTATTGAAATTAAAATCAAAAGGAATTGTAACAGCCCACCCCGAGGTATCATTCGTAGCTTCAGTTGTTGCTTCACTTCCTGCTACTAGAGCACCACTGGAGGCAATACTGTTAAAAGTTCCGGAGCTTTGCGTAAAAGTATAGAGATTTACCTGCGCATTGACGCTTTGTAAAGTCCCAAACATAGCGAAGGCCGCAAATCCCAAGCTTTTCAAACCATGACATAGATGCCGTGATTTTTTGTAAAGGTTTTTCATATTCAGATAATTAAAAATTAGATGGCTAAATTAACAAATATTAATATTGAAATCAAAAAAAATGTTAATTTTTTACAAATACACCAAAACCCAGCAAAAATAACTGAAAAAAAATCAAACAAACATTTAATTACCTTTTAAAATTCATAATAATAACATATTAAAAAACATACAAGATCAATCGGTTAAGTAAAAAACCAACCCCTTTATTTAACAATAAATTCTTATTCTTTTTTATCAGCTGAAAAATGAAGTTTCTTCAAAAAAACAATCGCAACCTAATTTTTAGATTGCGATTTTCTTTTTCAATTATTAAATAAATATTAGTTCAAATAAAATTCATATTTATTCAATAATTGTATCTCTTTAATCAAATCTCCATTCAAATTTACCGAATGCTTCATCGATTGCACTTCAAGATGTTCTGTATTCAAATCATCATCAACATTTTTGATATAAAATTTCAGTTTCTGATTTCCCTGATTTCGCTCTAATACTGATCTGAAAAAAGCAAGATCCTCCGGCCGGAAATCCATCACATCCATGACCAAAGAGATACTTTTCGCAAACCTTTCGAATGCTTCCTGAAGCTCTATTACATCATTTACATTCACAAATACCCTTCCGTCTTTTACCTGGGCAAATTTTATCTTTAAAATAACAAATCTCTGAACTTCAAGTTTTTCCTTCAGCTTCATATAATCCCGATCTCCTAATCTGAAAGAATATGATCCCGAGTAATCTTCCAACGTCAAAAAAGCAACCTTTTCACCACTTCGGAAACCATCTTTCACAACATATTCCGTGATTAAACCAGCAACAGTATATTCTTTTCCACCACCACCGTTTTCTCTTTCTTTCTGTAAGGTTTTCCAGTCTTTTTTCTTTTCTTCGAACAATTCTTCCTGCTTATTGGCAAAAGCCTGTTCTTTATAAGCATCAACCTCATCAAGATTCAAAAAACCAAAAACACCTTTTGGCTCTGCCTTTTTTATAACTTCTTCTATAATCTCCTCTTCTTCACCTGCCACAACATCATCAGAGACAATCTCTATTAAATCCGCAACTTCATCTACGGAATCTTTTTCCAAAATTGGAACTTCATCAACAATTATTTTGGCCTCATCATCTTTTTCAAGCACCGCTTTTTTAGATAAGCTCCCCTGCATGAACTGATACTGATATTTAAATTCATCCAGCGGATGCGCAGAAAGATAGAAACCGATGATTTCTTTTTCTTTATTAAGCTTATGCATATTCGGCCACTCCGGGCAAGGTGCCAATTTTGGCTGCTCGATCTGAACTTCTTCCGCAAAATCAGCAAAAAGCGAATGTTCCATTTCATTTTTACTTTCCTGAAAACTTTGTCCGTAACGGATCAGTCTTTCGAGGTTGGTTCTTCCCGCCATATCAATATCGAAATACTGACCTCTGTGAAAAGTATCCAGTTCATCGAAACCTCCTGCCAAAACCAAACTTTCCGCAACCCTCTTGTTCATTTGAGACGGCAAAATTCTTTCAAAGAAATCGTAAATATTTTTAAACCTTCCGTTTGCTGCTCTTTCCCTTGTAATTGCTTCGCTCGGCCCTTCACCAATACCTTTGATAGCACCCAGACCGAAGCGGATCTGTCCTTTCTCATTTACCGAGAATTTATATTGGGATTCATTCACATCCGGCCCCAAAACATCAACCCCCATACTTTTGCAATCCTCCATGAACATGGTAATCGCTTCCGTATTGTTAATGTTATTACTCATCACACTTGCCATATATTCTGCAGGATAGTTGGCTTTTAAAAATGCTGTCTGATAAGCAATCAAGGCATAACAGGTAGAGTGAGATTTGTTGAAAGCATATTCAGCAAAAGCTTTCCAGTCGTTCCAGATCTTTTCTAATCTTTCTTCATTCAGATTATTTTTTCGTCCGCCTTCAATGAATTTCGGGTACATTTTATTCAGAACGTCGATCTGCTTTTTACCCATTGCCTTTCTAAGCGTATCGGCCTCACCTTTTGTAAAGTTGGCCAGTTTCTGGGACAGCAACATTACCTGCTCCTGATAAACGGTAATTCCGTAGGTTTCCTTTAAATATTCCTCTGTTTCCGGTAAATCATAGACAATTTCCTCGATTCCGTGTTTTCTGTTGATAAAGTTTGGAATATACTTAATCGGACCAGGTCTGTACAATGCATTCATCGCAATAAGGTCGGCAAAAACTGTGGGCTTAAGCTCTCTCATATACTTTTGCATTCCCGGACTTTCGTACTGGAAAATACCGATCGTTCTTCCTTCTTTAAATAACTGATAGGTTTTAGTGTCTTCAAGACCTATTTCATCAGGATTGATATCTATTCCATGTCTCTCTTTAACCAGTTTTAAAGCATCTTTAATGATGGTTAAAGTTCTCAGACCCAAAAAGTCCATTTTCAAAAGTCCCGCACTTTCCGCCACCGAGTTATCAAACTGGGACACCAGAATGTCAGCATCCTTCGCGGCAATCGTCACCGGAACCAGGTTACTCACATCTTCAGGTGTAATAATCACCCCACAAGCGTGAATTCCGGTATTTCGGATGCAGCCCTCCATTTTTTTAGCACTTGCCAAAACGCTATGACGCGCATCATCAGGAGTACTGAGAACATATTTCATCTCATCGACAAGCATCTGTTCTTCGGGTTTCAGCTTATCATATTTAGATAAAGCTTTTGCAATATTCATCCCCGGACTTGGAGGAATCAGTTTGGCAATATTATTGGTATCAGGAATTGGAACATCCAGCACCCTTCCTGCATCTTTAATCGCAGATTTCCCACCCAGAACTGAGTACGTAATAATCTGCGCTACCTGCGTTTTACCATATTTTTCAACAACCCATTTGATAATTTTATCCCGGCCTTCATCATCAAAATCGATATCAATATCGGGCATGGAAACCCTTTCAGGATTCAGGAATCTCTCGAAAAGGAGATCGTATTTTATCGGATCAACATTGGTAATTCCGATACAATAAGCTACTGCCGATCCCGCTGCAGAACCACGACCCGGACCAACCCAAACGCCCATTTTACGGGCTTCATTACAGAAATCCTGTACAATCAAAAAGTAACCGGGATAACCTGTATTGGCAATAACTTCCAATTCAAAATCCAAACGTTCACGTACGTCGGCAGTTATGCCTTCTTCACCATATCTTTTTCTGGCACCTTCATATGTCAAATGTGTTAAATATGCCATCTCACCGCGTTTCCCACCGTCAACATCATCTTCTGCATGAATAAATTCCTGTGGAATATCAAATTTTGGAAGGAGAACGTCTCTTTTTAGAGTATAAGGTTTGAATTTTGCCGTAAATTCTTCATACGCCTCAAAAGCATCAGGATACGCCAGAAAAGTTTCTTTAATTTCATCTGCATTTTTGATATAATATTCTCCCGTCGCCAAGCCTCTTCTTTTTCCAAAACCTTTTCCGACCGGGGTTGTCAGTTTTTCACCGTCTTTGATACAGCTTACAATATCCTGAATATTGGAATCGTCTTTATTGGAATAAAACGTTTCGTTCTGTGCTAAGATTTTAACATTATATTTATCTGCAAAATGCAATAAAACATCATTCAAATGCTCTTCTTCAGGCAGTTTGTGATTCTGAATCTGAACATAAAAATCATCACCAAAAGTGTCTTTCCACCATTTGAAAAGTTCCTCTCCTTTCTGTTCACCAGTATTTAAAATCGCATCCGGAATATCTCCGTGAATTCCCGATGTCAAAGCGATTACTCCTTCTTTATATTCTGCAATCAGTTCCCTGCTTATCCTTGGAACCCCGAAATAGAATCCTTTCAGGAAACCTATACTTGAAAGTTTTGCTAAATTTTTATAGCCGTTAAAATCCTTCGCTAATAAAACGACCTGCGTTCTTCTGTCAGGATCGTCTTTGGTAAACTGTTTTTGCTCATAACGGTCTGAAATATAAAACTCACATCCAACAACAGGAATCAAAGGCTCTGAAACCGGCTCTTCTTCATTAAACTCTTCTCCTTTCTCTTCCGCTTCCTGTTTTTTAGATAAATATTCTTTATGTTTTTTTGCACGGTCACCATTCGTTCCTTCAACCGCAGAAACAAATTTAAAAGCCCCCATCATATTTCCCAGATCCACCATTCCGACGGCTGGAAAATTATCATCAGTCGCTTTTTTAATTAAATCATTAATGCTTGAAGTCGCCATCAGTGTGGAAAAAACACTGTGATTGTTGAAATTGAAATATTTACCTAAATCAATCTCATCAATACTTCCGAAATCCTGTTGTTTTTTCTTGTTGTTAAAATCAGCAACCTGCCTTCTGATAATAATATTGAAAGGCTTGATCGGATCTGGATACAATGTTTTGAAATACGCCAACTGATCTTCCGACGTTTTCAGAACCTCAGCAGGAATTACCCCGATTCTCATCATTTCGAAGAAAACCTGAGCCGTTGCATTTACGTCTGCCGCCGCGTTGTGTGCTTCATCGAACTTATGACCGTATAATTTTTCGTACAATTCTTCCAGTTTCGGAGGTTTGAATCTTCCTCCACGACCGCCTCCAAGCTGGCAAAAATCCGTACCCAAAATCATGGTATCGGCTCTTGGCTTTTCCTGAAGATTATCTTTTATATTTTTTCTGTAAAATTCGGCTCCGACAATGTTATAATCAAATTCAACGTTATGTCCGGAAACGACTCTTACTTTTTCTAAAACTTTAGAAAATTCGTTTAAAATCTCCTCAAGATCACGCCCTTCTTCGTTGGCAATTTTCGTAGTGATCCCGTGAATTCTTGCTGCGTTGAAAGGAATATCATACCCTTCAGGTTTTATAATATAATCCTGGTTTTCAATTAAAGTTCCGTCATCATCGTGCAACTGCCACGCAATCTGAACCATCCTTGGCCAGTTGTCTGAGTCTGAAAGCGGAGCGTTGAAATTCTTTGGTAAACCTGTGGTTTCTGTGTCAAAAACTAAATACATCTAAATTTTTTCTAGCTTTTAATTAAAAGAGAATGTAAAGTTACTTTAATTTTTTCTGTTTTAAAATTAGTTTTATAAATCTCTTCCAATCACATTATATATTTCGGATAAGTGTAAATTCTAATTTCATGTTAATTTTTAATTTAAAGGCTTTGAAAATCATCAAATTACTCAAAAACACTAACAGATGTTAGTATTTTGTTTTTTTGTTTATCTTTGTTTCCTATGGAAAATACACTTCACGAGAAAGTTTCACAGGATATTCTGCTCAAGGCTTATAACCACATGATGTTGGCGAAAGCCATGGCAGACATTTACGAAGAAAACAGGAATGTTACCAAATATGTTCACAGTACATCAAGAGGGCACGAAGCGATTCAGTTGGCAACTGCTTATCAGTTAAAAAAGGAAGACTGGGTTTCTCCTTATTACAGAGATGAGAGCATTCTTTTGGGAATTGGTTTCGAGCCGTATCAACTGATGTTGCAATTATTGGCAAAAGCTGATGATCCTTTTTCAGGAGGTAGATCTTACTACTCTCACCCATCGAGCAGAGATGAAGACAAACCCAAAATCATTCATCAAAGTTCAGCAACCGGAATGCAGACAATTCCGACTGCAGGAGTTGCACAAGGGATAAAATATATTCAGGATTTTAACTTACAACAATTTGAACATAATCCGGTTGTTGTTTGCAGCCTTGGAGACAATTCTGTAACGGAAGGTGAAGTGAGTGAAGCACTTCAGTTTTCAGCATTACATCAGCTTCCTATCATTTTCCTTGTTCAGGATAATGAATGGGGAATTTCCGTAACGAAAGATGAAGCAAGAACTTGTGACGCTTACGATTTCGTTGCAGGATTCACTGGTTTAAGCAGAATGAGAGTGGACGGAACAGATTTCGTAGAAAGTTTCGAAGTAATGAAAAAAGCGGTTGATTTTGTACGAACTGAAAGAAAACCTTTAGTAGTTTGTGCAAAAACGGTATTGATTGGTCACCATACTTCAGGTGTAAGAAGAGAATTCTACAGAGATGAAGAAGATTTAGCAAAACACAGAGCAAAAGATCCGGGAGAAATCCTTAGAAATCAATTGCTTGAATCTGGTGTTGATGAAGAATTACTAAAACAAATCACAAAAAAAGCCCGTCTTGAAGCCGAAGAAGCATTTGACAGAGCACAAAAAACAGCAGATCCGGATCCCGAAACGGTAATGAATCACATTTTCGCACCAACTCCGATTACAGAAGAAGTGGGAACACGTGAGCCTGAAGGCGGAGAAAAAATCGTCATGGTTGATGCTGCGATCCACGCGATTCAGGAACTGATGTGGAAGCATCCGGAAGCTTTATTGTACGGACAGGATGTTGGAGAAAGAATTGGTGGAGTTTTCCGTGAAACGGTGACTTTAGGGAAAAAGTTCGGAAGCAAAAGAGTTTTCAATACAGCCATTCAGGAAGCTTATATTATTGGCTCTACAACGGGAATGAGTGCGGTTGGCTTAAAACCGATTGTTGAAGTTCAGTTTGCAGATTATATTTATCCAGGAATCAATCAGTTGATTACGGAGATTTCAAAATCGAGTTATTTAAGTCAGGGTAAATTTCCTGTAAGCAATATCATCCGTGTTCCGATCGGAGCTTACGGAGGCGGTGGTCCTTATCACAGCGGAAGTGTAGAAAGTATTTTGGCTAATATTAAAGGAATCAAAATCGCTTATCCTAGTAATGCAGCCGATTTTAAAGGGTTATTAAAAGCAGCTTATTACGATCCGAATCCAATTATTATGTTGGAACATAAAGGTCTTTACTGGAGCAAAGTTCCGGGAACCGAAGAAGCAAAAACGATCGAACCGGCAGAAGATTACATCTTACCTTTCGGAAAAGGAAAAGTAATCATCGAAGCAGATAAAAACGACACCGAAAAAGGCAGAACTTTATTGGTTGTGACTTATGGAATGGGTGTTTATTGGGCTAAAGAAGCGGTGAAGAATTTTAACGGAAGAGTTGAGGTGATCGATTTAAGAACATTAATCCCTTTGGATGAGGAATTGGTTTTCGAAAGAGTAAAAGCCCATGGAAAGTGTATCGTTTTAACGGAAGAGCAGCTTAATAATTCATTTGCGGAAGCTTTTGCACACAGAATTTCTAAGAATTGCTTCAAATACCTTGATGCTCCGGTGGAAACGATGGGATCTTTGGATACTCCAGCTGTTCCGATCAACTTAGTTTTGGAAAAAGCAATGCTTCCCAACGCAGAAAAACTAAGTGCAAAAATCGAAGAAATGCTGAGATATTAATTCAGACAAAAAAATAAATTTAACCTCTAAAAATTTTTTAGAGGTTTTTTTGTACGCTTTTTGCTAACTTGGATTTAGAAAATTTACTTCTACAAATGATCACAACAAAATACGTTAATTATAAGCAGGTTCTTAATTTATCAGGATTTCACGTAATCCTGATTTCCATTTGGTGTACTTTAATTGCAGTGCTGTTCCACTTTTTTCATTGGGACTGGATGATCATTCCCTGGGTTCCTGTTGCACTTATCGGTACGGCTGAAGCTTTTTTGGTAGGTTTTAAAAATAATCAGGCTTACGACAGACTGTGGGAAGCAAGAAAAATTTGGGGTGGAATCGTAAATTCAAGCAGAATGTTAGGCTCTATGGTATATTCTTTTGATACTGCGAATGAAGATATTGGGAAATTTGATTTTGAAGACCGAAGAAAAAAGATTGTTTTCCGTCACATAGCATGGTTGTACCAGTTTCGTGATCAGCTTTTGATTCCTGCAGAATGGGAACACATAAAAGTAGAAGAAGAACATTTCAAAAATATTGATCATAAGCGTAACAGATTAATCAAAGCCGGATTCCCTGATTATGGAAGAACACCAATTTTCCTTAATAAATATCTGAGTGAAAAAGAAGTAGAACTACAGCCTCATTACAAGAATTTTGCGACTTATCTTATTGCACAGCAGTCAAAAGATGTGAATGAGCTGAAAAATATGAATGCCATTTCAGAGTTCAATCAGATACAGTTACAGGATTGCCTTAATGAATTTTATACTTTGCAGGGACAGGCGGAAAGAATCAAGAAATTTCCTTTGCCGAGACAGTTTGCAAGTACCGCTTTCGTTTTTAATGTCATTTTCATCATGCTGCTTCCTTTAGGTTTGGTAAGTGAATTTGCAAAATTAGGTGATTGGGGAATCTGGGCATCCATTCCGTTTTGTATTACGATTGGATGGATTTATATCATTATGGAACTGGTGGGAGATTATTCTGAAAATCCTTTTGAAGGTTTGATGTTTGATATTCCGATGCTTTCTATTTGTCGGGCGATTGAAATTGATCTTTTGCAAATGGCAGGAGAAACCGATTTACCGGATGCTATTACTTCTAAAAATGGGGTTTTGGTATAGTTTTACTTAAAAGTTATTTTTTAATTTAATTATTTACATAATTTTTATCGTTTAGGACTTTTTCTAAATTTTATTTGAATAACTGCGACCCTAGCCCCAATTGTAGTCTTGTCTGAGCTCATTTTATTTGTTTCGGGGGGGGGGGGGGGGGGGGGGGGGGAGAAAAAAAAAAAAAAAAAAGAGGGGAAAGAAAAAAAAAACACCAAA
>NZ_JBPCHW010000017.1:0-95384 GCF_051011795.1 Chryseobacterium sp. RLHN22 | reverse complement strand
AGAGTGCACCGAAAGATTATGTTTTGCAATTCTTTCAATGCAACTCAACTTAAATGATAAACTATATTTTGATATTCCCATAAATAAAATGCCCCTAAAAAGTGTCTAACTTTTTGGGGGCAGTCCACCCACGACGGGGTTTTTTATTTCCTTTTATTTCTTATTTTTGCCTTACAATAATAATAAATGAAATACCTCCTTCTCATCATATTTTTTCTTACCTCTTTTGTTAAAGCTCAGGTTATTGTCAACAAGACAGACTCCAATATGTTGGAGAAGAAAATGAAAGATACACTTGTCATTGATTCCGGGACGAAAGATTCATTAAAGATTTTTAGACCAACAATTAATGATTATCAGTATCAGACACAGTTTTCTGAAAAGAAAGTTTTTGATACGGCGATGACTTTCAATAAAATCTATATTTTTTCGCAGTATAACAACAGAGATAATTTTGGAAGAGTACAGTTTGCCAATATTGGTTCAGGTTTTAATCCTTTATCGTATGAAGTGAATGCTGAACAGAATTTAGCTTTACTCCCTACAAACAAATCTTATGGAATCTTAGGAATTAACGATGTTAAATATTATGATGTAAAAACACCTACGGCAGCTTTTATTTATCATACTGCGATGCGAAATGGTGCAGCTTTGCAGTCTACATACACCCAGAATATTGGTAAAAGATTCAATTTTTCTCTAGATTATATGGGGTTGCGTTCACAGGGGTTTTACAGAAATTCTTTAGCATCTAACAACAATACTTTATTTTCCGGTCACTATATTTCAAAAAGTGGGAATTATGAATTGTTTGCCCACTATCTTCATCAGAATGTAAACAATCAGGAGAATGGAGGAATTATAAACGATGACCTTTTTCAGTCAGGTAACAGACAGTTCAGAAACAGGCAAAATGCGCAGGTAAATTTAGCTACCTCCAGCTCACAATTTTCTTACAGAAGATATTATTTAAGCCATCAGTTTACGCCTTTCAATTCAGAAAAATTTCCTTTCAGGATAAGACATACGATTTTTAACCAAGGGAATAAATATTATTACGGACAAGAATCTGCTGAGGAGTATTGGCTTTCCGCAAACACTGAGCTTATTAATGGTTTTCCACTGATTACTAAAAAATATTCAAACAATTTCAGCAACACATTGAGTCTGGTTTTCGATAATGAGAGATTTAAATTAGATGCCGGAGTGCGATACCAAATGTTGAAATTCGGGCTTAACGATATTACTCTTCCCTCGCTCACCGTTCCGGGGGAATTAAAAGAAAACAGATTAGGTGCGGTAGGAAATCTTCAGATAAAACTATTCGATAAGTTTCAGGTGAATTCTTTTTTAGAAATATCGAAAGGAAGCCAGTTCGGAGATTATCTGAAAACAACAAACAATGTAAAGTTTGAGCCTATAAAAGATTATTTTGTCAATGCAAAGCTGAACTTTCAAAGTGCTTACCCTTCTTTTAATTACCTTGCAAATACTTCTGTTTACAATAATTATAATTACTTCCTTTCTGATGCAAAAAATCAATCGGTGATGGAAATTGGTGGAAGTCTGAATTTAAAGTGGTTTAAAACAGAACTGTTTGCCAACTATTTTAGAATAGATAATTACACTTATTTTGATGCTTCGGCGAAGCCTAAGCAAAGTGAAAATTCATTGAATATCTCTCAAATTGGAGGTGATGCGACTTTCACTTATGGCAAATTTCATTTAAATACAAGATTACAGTTTCAAAATGCTTTAACCAATAAAGACCTGCTTCCGATGCCTTCTTTTATTGGAAGAGCCAACTTATTCTTCCAGTCTAAAGCATTCAAAAACGCTGCAGAAATTCAGGCAGGTGTGAAGGTGTATTATTTTTCAGAATTTGCAACGAGAGAATATTTCCCCATTCTTAACGAATATATTTTGCCAAGCGCAGATTCATTCTCAATTGGAGGGCAGCCGATTGCGGATCTTTACGTCAACATGAAAGTAAAAAAAATGTTCTTCTTCATTGAAGGACAGCAAATGGGAACACTTATTTCTCATAATAAAGCATATGCATTTCCACATTATCCGGTCTATGATTTCAGGCTGAATATCGGAATTGTATGGTATCTGTTCAACTAAAATTTAATCAGGTTGAAAACAATAAATAAAATAGCATTTAACGAAATTGAAAGCATCCCGAAACTGGTAAAAGATTTTCTGAACCATCAGATTGAAGGATTCGAAAATGATACTTTTTCGTTAGAAAATTTTGCTGAAAAAATTCATTCAAAACAAAACTATTTCTCAACAGAAAAAAGAGAAATTCTCTCAGAGATTATTAAGTCTCAGCTTTTAAATTTTAAACTTACGTCTAAGCAGACAGAAAATTTAGAAAATTTAAAGCTTAAAAATACATTTACCATTACAACCGGACATCAACTGAACCTTTTTTCCGGACCTGCATTTTTTGTATATAAAATTTTGCAGACGATAAAAACGTGTTCATATTTAGGGCAGCATTTTCCTGACTTTAATTTTGTTCCGGTTTATTGGATGGCTTCTGAAGATCATGATTTTGCTGAAATTAATCATTTTAAAACAGAAAATAATTACTACGAAATCAATGAAAAATCTGGAGGCGCTGTTGGGAGAATAAAAATAAATGACACTTTTTTCATTTCTGAATTTGAAAGAGAGTTTAAAGATTCTATTTTCGGAACCGAATTGATTTTAATGCTGAAAGAGGCTTACAAAACAGGTGATACTTTAACAGTTGCAGTTCAGACTTTGGTCAACAGATTGTTTGCTAAATTCGGATTGTTGATTTTAGATGGAGATTCGAAAGCTTTAAAAATTCAGGTTAAAGATGTTTTTAAAGATGAACTCGAAAATTTCAGTTTACATAGAAATTCGAAAAATAAAGTTGACTTTCTTACAGGAAAATATAGTAAAGTTCAGGTAAATCCGCGCGAGATAAATCTCTTTTACCTTTCTGAAACCAGAGACAGGATCGATTTCGATGGTAAAAAATATTTTGTAGTTGATCAAAATATTCAGTTTACTAAGGAAGAGATACTGAATGAACTTGAAAATTTCCCTGAGAAATTCAGTCCAAATGCATTAATGCGTCCTGTCTATCAGGAAATGGTCTTACCAAACCTTGCTTACATCGGAGGAAATGCCGAAATCATGTATTGGCTGGAACTGAAAGATTATTTTACCACCTTAGATTTACCTTTTCCCATTTTAATTCCAAGAAATTCAATGTTGTTTTTAAAAGAAAAAACGTTGGGTAAAATTGACAGGCTGGGTTTGAAATTGGAAGATTTTTTCCAGAATTTCACTAAAATTACCAACAATAAGATTTTAGATAACAATGAAATTCTTAATTTGCTTAATGAAAAAGAATATCTTCTCACAAGACAGTTTTCAGAGCTGAAAATTGTGGCTGAAACAACAGAGCAGTCTTTTGGAAATCTGGTAAAAGCGGAAGAAGTAAGGCAGCTAAAGTCTTTCGAAAGAATGAAAAAGAGGCTTCTTAGAGCTGAGAAAATCAAGCAAAGCGAATTATTGGAGCGTCTTGAAAATTTATTTTTAGACGTCCATCCTTCTAAAACATGGCAGGAAAGAATTTATAATTTCTCTGTGTTTTTTGCAGACTTAGGGTATTCATGGATCGAATTTTGTCTGGAAGAAATGGTGGTGGAAGATTCAAAATTAATAATTGTTGCCATTTAATTTTAAAGAAGTATTTTTGTAACTTATAATATCGAAAATGATTAAGAGGTTTTTTGTACTATCTGGTTTATGTATGTTTCTGGGCTTATCTGCTCAGAAAACACACACGATTGTAAAAGGTGACACTCCTTATAATATTTCAAAGAAATACGGAATTTCATTGGATGAGCTTTATAAGCTTAATCCTGCGGTGAAAGACGGGAAATTTTCAATCGGCGATGTTGTTACGGTAAAATCTGGAGACTCTTCTCAGAAAAGTCCATCCGTAAGCAGTTCCGTACAAACCGGAAAAATTATTCTTCAGCCTAAACAAACAGTTTATGGTATTACAAAACAATACAGAATTTCTGAAACTGATCTGAGAAAGCTGAATCCTGATCTGGATTCTCACATGAAAATCGGGGACGAAATTACATTACCTCTTGACAGTATAAAAAAGTACGGTGGAAGCCAGGCTGTCATTGCGACAAAACCTGCTGAAACACCAACAGAATCCGCTCCTGCATCAAACAGTAAATCAAAAATGGATTCAGGAAACGAAAGGTCTGCTTCTTCAAATACTCATTCAGGTCAGGATGAGTATGCAACTTATACGGTAGAACAAGGCGATACCGTTTTTTCGATTGTAAACAAATTTGGGGTAACTATTGATGAGCTGATTGCATTAAACCCAGATTTGGCTAAAGGCTTAAAAGCTGGAATGGTTTTAAAGATCAGAAAACTTGACGCAGCATACATTAAAAAGAATGGTGATGCTTTAAGTGTGGTTCTAATGTTACCTTTCGGTTATAATACAGGTCAAACACAATATCGTGCAATGGCAACTGATTTCCTTACGGGCGCTAAATTAGCCATCGAAAGAAATGCTGCGGGGGGACAGAAATTAGACATAAAAATTGTTGATTCAGGAAATGAAGATTCATTCAAAAGTTCTCTGTCTCAAATCAATCCAAATAATACAGATTTAATTATCGGTCCTTTCTTCAAATCGAATGTTATCGATCTTTTAGATTTTACAAAAACTCAGAAAATTCCTGTGGTCGCACCATTCGCAAACTCTCCGGAATTATACAATTACAGCAATCTGATCATTGTGGAAGCCAACGATCAAACTTATGCCGATAAAATTGCTGAGGAAGTAAAATCGGTTTATTCTGATCAGAAAATATATATTCTTACCGATTCGAAGAAAGATAATGCCAATTATCTGAAATCTGGTCTTGAGAAAAATATTAAAAATGCACAAGTAAACATTGTAACATCTGCTTCAGATATTCAGTTAGACCAAAATATGATGACGGGACAATCTGCTCCGGTAATCGCAATTTTGGCTAGTGATAATGATGCTGTTGGTGAAGCTTTTTCAAGTAAAGTCATTGCTTTGTCTAAAGAAGTTATGGGAGTAAAAGCATTCAGTATGTATTCTGTACCGAGCTTCGAGAAAAAAGTTGACGAACTAAGTCAGGCAAGCTTAGTTTACTTGATGGACAGAAAAATCAATACCGACGGTAATTTTGAAAAAGAAGTTTTAGCGGCTTATAAAGCCAAATACTGTAAAGTTCCCGGTAGATATGCAGTTATAGGTTTTGATGTTGTGAATGACATGCTGATGAGAGAAAACAAAAAAGGCGAAATCTTTAAGCAGATCAATAAAGTACAAACTCAGCTTGCTACCAAATTTGAATTTGTAAAGTCTAAATCAAACGGAGCCTATGTGAATACTGGTTTCCGTGTAATCAGATTGGTTCCTTAATTTTTAGAAGAAAACTATATATAATATTTTAAACGAATAAATGAAAGCACTTGTATTTCCTGGGCAGGGATCTCAGTTTGTAGGTATGGGAAAAGAGCTTTACGATTCCCGTAAAGACATTAAAGACCTGATGGAATCTGCTAACGAAATTTTAGGTTTTGATATTCTTTCCCTGATGTTCAGCGGGACAGATGAAGATCTTAAAAAAACGGAGGTTACTCAACCTTCAATATTTATACATTCTGTTGCTGCGCTAAAAGCTGTAAATGGTCTTGGTGCAGAAATGGTTGCGGGGCATTCTTTAGGAGAATTTTCAGCATTGGTTGCAAACGGAGTTTTATCATTTGATGATGGTTTGAAACTGGTTTCTGAAAGAGCAAAAGCAATGCAGGCTGCTTGTGATGCTAATCCCAGCTCTATGGCTGCAATTTTAGGATTGGATGATGCTAAGGTTGAAGAAATTTGTGCATCAATTAATGGAGTAGTAGTTCCTGCAAATTATAATTGTCCGGGGCAATTGGTAATCTCAGGAGAAACTGTGGCAGTAGAAGAAGCTTGTGTGAAATTAAAAGAAGCCGGAGCAAAAAGAGCATTGTTATTACCCGTAAACGGAGCTTTCCACTCACCATTAATGCAACCTGCACAAGAAAGATTGGCAACAGCCATTGAAAATACAAAATTCAGAAATGCTACAATTCCTGTTTATCAGAATATTACGACAACAGCAGTTTCTGATCCTGATCAGATTAAAGCGAATCTTATTGCTCAATTAACCGGCCCTGTGAAATGGACACAATCTGTTCAGAATATGATCAAAGATGGAGCAACTAATTTCGTAGAAGTAGGTCCCGGAAAAACACTTCAGGGATTAATCAAGAAAATCAATGGCGAGGTAGCTTCTACTTCAGCCATCTAAATTACAATACAATGGGCGAAATTTATTCACCGGGAAAGCTTATGCTTACTTCAGAATATTTCGCTGTAGACGGAGCTCTTGTCTTAGCGGTACCCACCAAACTAGGACAAGAGTTTTTTTTTGAAGAAAAGCAAGACGGAAAATCAATTGTTTTTTGGGAAGCTTATCATCAAAACAAATTATGGTTAAAAGCTGTCATTGATTATAAAAACTGGCAGATTTTAGAAACCAATATTACTTCGAGCGCAGAGTTTATTCTAAAAACTCTCAAAAATGTTCAGAATCTTTCTGAAACAAAATTTAAAAACTCAAATACCTATCTTTTAAAGACCAACCTTCAGTTTCCTGCAGATTATGGTTTAGGGAGCAGTTCCACATTAATGAATAATCTTGCAGAATGGTCTGATGTAGATCCTTTTCATTTGAATTCAATCAGTTTAGGAGGAAGTGGATATGATATTGCTGTTGCTCATACAAAATCTGCAGTATTGTTTCAGAACAAACCCGAAATACACTTTGAGAAGGTCAATTTCAATCCGAAATTTAAAAATGAATTAATTTTTATCCATCTTAATAAGAAGCAAGACAGCCGGGAAGCAATCAATCTTTATAAATCAAAAGTGAAGTCTCAAAATTTGATAGATGAATTTTCTGATCTCACAAGAAATATTTTAATGTGTAATGAATTAGATAAGTTTTCTGAACTAATGATGTTACATGAGCGAAATATTTCCGATTTTATTAAAATTCCTACAGTTAAATCACTTTTTTTTGCAGATTGTGCAAAATTTGTCAAAAGTTTAGGTGCTTGGGGCGGAGATTTTGTCATGAGTGCAAAATTTGACGGCTTTAAGGACTATTTTTGGGGAAAAGGTTTTACAACAATTTTTGAATGGGATGATATAATTGACTAGTATTCAATCGATTAAATAAATCATTTTTTATTTGCCATTTTCACTTATATGTTTATATTTATCGAAGTTTAACAATTAGTTAATATTAATTATGTTAAACCGACAAAAAGCAAAAAGAAAATATAAGTAAAATGAAAAACGCCAAAATCATCCAGGATTTACAAAAATTAGGGATTAAAGGAGATTACGAATTAATTTATAATCCTTCATACGAAGAATTATATCAAGCGGAAGTTTCGCCTGAAAATCAGGGTTTTGAAAAAGCTGAACTTACAGAATCGGGTGCAGTTTCTGTAAAAACAGGAATTTTCACAGGTCGCTCGCCTAAAGACAGGTATATTGTACAGGATGATGTAACGAAAGATACTATTTTCTGGGATGGTAAAGTAAATCTACCAACGACTCCCGAAATCTTTGAATCTTGTAAAGATTTAGTATTAAATCAACTTTCTGATGCCAAAAAAATCTATGTTGTCGATACATTTTGCGGTACAAACGAAGATACAAGACTTAAAGTAAGATTTATCGTGGAAGTAGCGTGGCAGGCGCATTTCGTTACGAATATGTTTATCAGACCTTCTCATTACGATTTAGAAAATTACGGTGAGCCGGATTTTACAGTAATCAATGGTTCAAAAACAACCAATCCAAACTGGGAAGAACAAGAACTGAATTCTGAAAACTTCGTAATGTTCAACCTTACTCAGAAACTTCAGATTATCGGAGGAACCTGGTACGGTGGAGAAATGAAGAAAGGAATGTTTGCCATGATGAATTATTACCTTCCATTGAAAGGTATGGCATCCATGCACTGTTCTGCAAACGTTGGCGAAGAAGGAGATGTTGCTCTTTTCTTCGGGCTTTCAGGAACAGGAAAAACGACTTTGTCTGCAGATCCTAAAAGATATTTAATTGGTGACGACGAGCACGGTTGGGATAACAACGGTGTTTTCAATTACGAAGGCGGATGTTATGCTAAAGTAATCGACTTATCAGAAGAAAAAGAGCCGGATATTTTCAGAGCCATCAAAAGAGATGCACTTCTTGAAAATGTTGTGGTTAACAACGGAATTGCTGATTACACAGATGGATCTATTACAGAAAATACCAGAGTTTCTTACCCGATTTATCACATTAATAAAATCGTTTTACCTTCAAAAGCAGGTCATGCAAGTAAGATTGTTTATCTTTCTGCGGATGCTTTCGGAGTGTTGCCTCCGGTTTCAATTTTAGATGAAGATCAGGCGCAATACCATTTCCTTTGCGGTTATACCTCAAAATTAGCAGGTACGGAAAGAGGAATTACAGAACCTGAACCATCGTTCTCTCCAGCTTTTGGTGAAGCGTTCCTTACATTACACCCAACAATGTATTCAAAAACATTAATCGGGAAAATGAAAGAGCACGGTGCAAAAGCTTACTTGGTAAATACAGGTTGGAACGGGACAGGAAAGAGAATTTCATTAAAAGATACAAGAGCAATTATTGATGCGATCATCGATGGATCAATCGAAAATGCTGAGAAATCAACACTTCCGATTATGAATCTTGAAATTCCGACGGCATTGCCAAATGTTTCTGAAGGTATTTTAGATCCTAGAGATACATACAGCGATGTTGCAGAATGGGAAGAAAAAGCAAAAGATCTTGCTGCAAAATATATCAAAAACTTCGAGCAGTACTGTGGTAATGACGAAGCCAAAAAGCTGATTGCTTCTGGTCCTCAATTGCAGGAACAGACCATTTAGAAATAGTGAAGAAAGGCTCATCAAATTGATGAGCCTTTTTTTATTTTTTATGACGAAGATAATCTGCGCAATCTCCAAAATCTGCGCGAGAAATTTCACGCAATCATCTGTGAAAATCTGCGTAATCTGTGGGAAATAAAATCAAGATTTCAAACTCAGAATCGCCAATCGATATCCATCCATACCAAAACCGGATAAAACCGCATCGGTATTCGCCGCCGTTACAGATTTCTGACGAAACTCTTCTCTTTTATAAATATTGCTGATGTGAACTTCCACTTTCGGCTTTTGAATATTTTTTAAACAATCCGCAATCGCATAAGAATAATGCGTGAATGCTCCGGGATTGATCACCAATGCATCAAAATCATCTTCCTGCAATCTGTTAATCAGCTCTCCTTCAATATTCGACTGATAATATTGAATTTCATGGGAAGAAAATTCAGATTTTAAATTTTCCAAATAATCTTCCATGGTAGTTGTTCCGTAAATTTCTGGTTCTCTTGTACCTAGCAAGTTCAGATTCGGGCCGTTTACTATTAAAACTTTCATCCTATAAAATTAAAAAGTTTTTCCGTCAGTTCGGGTGTTTTTCGAAATGAAATGAAGAAAAATGTATTGAGAACTTTTAAAATAAAATTAATATTAATTTGAAAATAATAGCTAAACGATAACTTCACTCATCTTTAAACCTCAATTTTACCATTACATTATTTTTAATGATATTTCTCATATTTGAAAATTTAACATTTTTTATAACTGTCTATAATTGATGTTTTTAAAATAAAATTACGTTAATTTTTATAAAAATTGTATTTAAAATTTTAAAGTCTACTTGTTTTGTAGACTTTTTGTTTTTAGATTTGCAACGGCTTATAAAGAAAGATGGAGGGAACTGACCCGATGAAATCTTAACAACCTGCATTAAGTAAGGTGTTACATTCAGCCTTGAAAAAGGAAAGATGAGCAAAGTGTTAATCATGATTATTGATGCTGTTTGCTGTCTTTTTTATAAAAGGCTAAAATTTAATTAGCAGTAAATAAAATGGATTATGATTAGCAAAAATTTAATTAATTCTAAAATTTGGATTCCGCCTGTTGCCGCATTTTTCTTCGGGATTGCGAATGTCAACGGACAGGAAACTAAAAAAGACACTCTTAGGGAAAAAGAGATTGATGAAGTGGTGGTAGTGGCTTACGGAAAAGCTAAGAAAACAAGTTATACAGGTTCTGTAGCAACGATTTCTAGCGAAAAAATCAACAATAGACCCGTTACAAATATCACAAAAGCTTTGGAAGGGCAGGTTCCTGGTCTTCAGGCAGTAAGTGCTTCTGGGCAGCCGGGTTCTACAGCTTCCATTAGAATCCGAGGGATCGGTTCTGTAAGTGCATCAAGCAACCCATTATTCGTAGTCGACGGAATGCCTTTTGACGGAAATATCAACTCTATAAGCCCCAACGATATTGAGTCAATCAGCGTTTTGAAAGATGCTACAGCGAGTTCATTATATGGTTCCAGAGGAGCAAACGGGGTCATTATTGTTACCACAAAATCAGGTAAGAAAGGTGAGGCAAGAGTAAACTTTAATATAAGCCAGGGTTTCTCGAGTCGAGCGGTAAAGGATTATGAGCAGGTAAGCACAGATCAGTATTTCCAATTGTATTGGGAAGCCTTAAGAAACGGATATAAATCGAGCCAGGTTTCTTCTCAGCAGGCTGCGCAAATGGCAACCGACAATTTGGTTAATGCTTTGGGCATCAATCCTTACGGTTCAAAATTTCCGAAACCGGTGGGTACAGATGGCAAACTTTTGTCCGGAGCCACTCCTTTGTGGAACGACGACTGGAGGGATATATTACAGCGTGTTGCTTCCCGAAATCAGGTGGATCTGGATTTCAGCGGGGGAAACGAAAAAAGCAATTATTTTTTCTCTTTGGGATATCTGGATGATAAAGGAATTGCGATAGGTTCCGGCTTCAGGAAATATAGTTCAAGATTGAAAATCAATTCTGAAGTCAAAAAATGGTTGAATGTCGGAGCAAATTTAGCCTACACCAACAGTCTTCAGGAAGCGCCGCCTTCATCAGATTCCAGAACGGATAATATCATCAATGCGGCGAGAGTGATTCCGTCTTTCTATCCTTATTATGAAAGAAATGCGGATGGAAGCTACAAATTGGATGCAGGTGGAAATTACATCTATGATTTCGGGAAATACCGGCCGACAAGTGCTTTGCAGAATCAAAATGCAGCAGCGACTCTACCTTTAGACAAAAACGAAAACCGTGAAGACAACTTCTCAGGAAAAGGTTTTGCAGAATTTATTTTTTTACCAGAATTAAAATTCAGAACTAATTTTTCGGTTGACTTGTTGAATTATAACGGTCATTATTATACCAATCCTTTATTGGGCGAAGGCTCTGAAATCGGTGGCTCTGTCACAAAAACCAATTCGAGAACGCTTTCTTATACAACGAGTAATATTTTAACCTACGATAAAAAATTCGGTCAGCATCACCTCAATGTTTTGGGTGGTCAGGAATTTTATCATTACGAATATCAGACAATTTCCGGGAATAGAAGTCAGTTTTCACTGCCTTATTACTATGAGCCGGACGCTGCCGCTTTGTTAGGAAGTTTCAGCGGGAACAGTGATAAACTAGGTTTGCTGAGTTATTTAGGAAAAGCGGAATATGATTATCAGAATAAATATTTCGTTTCAGGATCGGTGAGAGCAGACGGTTCTTCCAGATTTTCTCCGGAGAATCGATGGGGAACGTTTTGGTCAGTTGGTGGCTCCTGGAAAGCTTCCAACGAAGATTTCATCAGAAAACTGAATTTCTTTAATCAGTTAACGCTTCGTGCAAGTTACGGGGGGCAGGGAAATGACAAGCTGAGCACGTATTATGCTTACCAGAGTCTGTATGCTTTTTACAACAATTTGGGTGAAGGCGGAACGGTTGCAAGTAAATTACCAACACCCGACTTGAAATGGGAAACGAATTTAAATCTAAATGTAGGATTGGAATTTGCAATTTTAAACAACAGAATTAAAGGTAATGTCGAATATTTCCAAAGAAAAAGCCAGGATCTTCTGTTTGATATGCCTTTAGCTCCTTCATTGGGTTTCAGCGGATTTCAGGCGAATATTGGTGAATTGAAAAATACAGGTTTTGAGTTTTCATTATTCACAACCCCCATTAAAACGAAAGATTTTGAATGGAATGTTGATTTGAATTTAAGCACATTAAATAACAAAATTACCAAACTTCCAAAAGGTTCCATCGTAAGCGGAACAAAATTATTGCAAGTCGGAGGATCTATCTATGATTTCTTCATTCCTGAATGGGCAGGAGTAGACCCAAACAACGGAAATTCGCTTTGGAAAACAATTACAACCGATGCCAACGGAAATACAGTAGAAGGAACCACCTCGGAATATGCAAAAGCCACAAAAACGTTGCAAGGTTCGTCACTTCCGAAAGTTCTGGGAGGATTAACGACAAGTTTAGCGTATAAAAATTTCGACTTCTCAACACTGGTAACATTCAGTATCGGCGGAAAAATTTTAGATACCGATTACACGATGATTATGCATAACGGAAGTGCAGCCGGAAGAGCATGGAGTTCAGAAATGCTGAACCGATGGACACCTGAAAATCCTTACACAGACGTTCCTGCTTTAAGTACAACGACCAATAACTGGACTTCAGCATCATCAAGATTTTTATATTCCGGAACGTATGCAAGAGTGAAAAATATCAGCTTAGGTTATACGCTTCCAACCGAATATTTTGAAAGATGGGGCGTGAAGAAATTCAGATTGTATGTACAGGGAGAAAACCTTCTAACATTCTACAAGCACAAAGGAATGGACCCTGAACAGACTTTAGATGGAACAACGTATTACCGTTATCCTGCAATGAGAACCATCACTTTCGGTTTACAGGCAACGCTTTAACATTTAAATAAAAACAATGAAAAAATTAAAATATTTATCTTTTGCTTTAATCACAGCACTCACTTTAGTAAGCTGTGAAAACGATTTGGAAACGGCTCCGACCAACCAAGCAAGTGAAGAAGAGGTTTTCAAAACGGCAGAAAGCGCAGAAACGGTAATCAACGGAACCTGGGCGAAGTTCAATGATGACGGAACAACGTATGCGAACATCGGTTACTCAACAGTATTAAGAACAAGTGATGCGATGGGAAGTGATGTGGCGGTTTTAACCAACAAGTACGGGTTTCCGGCAGCTTATGCTTTCACGGATTTGGTGAATAATGCAGGAAGTCGGCCTCTTTTTATCTGGAGCTTATTGTATTCCACAATTAATAATATGAACAATGTTATTGCAAGAATCGACGCTGCAGAAGGAACTCTGGAAAAGAAAAATCAGGTAAAAGGACAGGCGAAAGCGTTGAGAGCTTTTTGTTATTTAAATCTGGCGAGCTTTTATCAGTTCAGTTATTTGAAAGATAAAGATGCATTAACGGCTCCGATTTATACAGAGCCAACCACGACCAATTCGGTAGGGAAGAAAAGAGCAAGTCTGGAAGAAATGTATACTTTAATAAAAAGTGATTTAACGGATGCAGACCAATTGCTTCAAAATTATTCAAGAAACAATAAAGATAAAATCGACAGGTCGGTCGTGAACGGTTTGTTGGCGAGAGTGTATTTAAACACAGGAGATTGGGCGAATGCTGCAGCGTCTGCAAAAATTGCAAGAAACGGTTATGCTTTAATGACTCCTGAAAAATATAAAGAAGGTTTCAATGACATCAGCAACGGAGAATGGATTTGGGGCCACGGACAAACGCAGGAGCAGTCGGGTGAGAGTTATGCATTCCATTTTTTAGATGTTTCTTCGTCGGGAAGATATTATTACAGCTTCATGGCAGATCCTTATTTTAAAGATTTGTTTGATACCAATGATATCCGTTATTCACTATTTTCATGGGACGGACTTCCCGGAAGAGAAGGTTTGTTGAGATATGCCAAGTTTAAATTTAAAGCCAATTTAATTGCCGATATCGTTTACATGAGAGCGGCTGAAATGTATTTAATTGAAGCTGAAGCAGAAGCCAGAAATGGAAATGTTTCGAATGCGGTTACGGTTTTAAATCAGTTGAAATCTGCAAGAAATGCAAATGTTTACAACGGATCTTTAGCGCAAAATGACGTGATTAAAGAAGTTTTAATTGAAAGAAGAAAAGAATTGTTCGGTGAAGGATTTTCGTTATCCGACATCATCAGAACACAGGGAACTGTCGTAAGAAAACCCTACACAGACACAAGCGGACAGGCGATTCAGGTACAGGTTACCATTCCCGACGGAACGGTGAAAACCGTGAACGGAAGAGGCCACACCATCTTTGCTTTTCCTGACCAATCGGCTTTTGTTCCGAACAGCAGATATTATTTATTCTCAATTCCGCAGAAAGAGATTGAGAATAATCCGAATTTATAGTTTAGTTTTAATTTTTTAAGAAAGTCGCTGCATTTATTGTAGCGGCTTTTTTGTTTTATTGAGATTAATCAGACTGAAAAACATTTAAAAAAGCTAAATTTGAGATAGTAATATTTAAAAATCTCCTGATGAAAACAGACATCGAAAATAAGCTCATCGACAAAAACACCAAACCCACAAGCATGAGGATTTTGGTGTACGACTTTCTAAGCTCTCAGGAAGCAGCTCTTTCTTTGTCTGAAATTGAAAATCATTTTGAAAATGCGGATCGGACAACCATTTACCGAACCTTGAAAACCTTCGAAGAAAAAGGAATTGTTCACAGCATTCAGGAAAATACGACAACGAAATATAAACTCTGTTACGACGGTTGCGACGAAAGTACCCACAAAGACTGGCATCTGCATTTCTACTGTAAAATCTGTAAACAGACCACCTGTAAAGAAGATATTTCCTTTCCCGACAATTTGCAGACCAATTTCAGAATTGATGAAATACGGCTTTTCGCTAAAGGAATCTGTGAAAGCTGTCTCGAAAGTTTGCAATAGTGTTGCATTCTCGTTTGGCCTAATTTTGATAAAAATTTAAGTTATGGAAGAATGTTGCAGTACAAAACCTAAAAAAGAACATAATCATCACGAAGGTCACGACCATGAGCATTCTCATGATGTGGAAAATCAGTCTGTTTTCCGGATGTTTCTTCCGGCAATCGTTTCTTTTGTCTTATTGCTGATTGGAATTAGTCTCGATAATTTCATACAAAACACTTGGTTTATAGGCTGGATTCGCCTTGTCTTTTATTTAATCGCTTATATTCCGGTTGGTTTTCCCGTTTTAAAAGAGGCTTTTGAAAGTATTAAAAATGGCGATGTTTTCTCTGAGTTTTTTCTGATGGGAATCGCAACAGTCGGAGCTTTTGCCATCGGCGAATATCCGGAAGGAGTTGCGGTAATCTTGTTTTATTCTGTGGGTGAAGTTTTTCAGGCAATGGCAGTGACGAAAGCAAAAACCAATATCAAAACCCTTTTAGACCAGCGTCCCGATGAGGTAACAGTTTTAGAAAACGGACAACCGAAAGTCGTAAAAGCAAAATCAGTCAATGTCGGAGAAATTATTCAGTTGAAATCTGGTGAGAAATTAGGATTGGATGGCGAATTATTATCCGAAAAAGCTTCATTCAATACATCAGCATTAACCGGAGAAAGTAAACCCGACACAAAAGTAAAAGGCGAAACCGTTTTAGCAGGAATGATCAATCTTAATTCAATGAGTCTGGTAAAAGTGACGGCGGCGTATAAAGACAGTAAGCTGAGTAAAATATTAGAACTTGTTCAGAACGCAACGGCTCAAAAAGCACCTACAGAATTGTTCATCAGAAAATTTGCAAAAATCTATACCCCAATCGTTGTTTTTCTGGCTATTGGAATAACTTTCTTACCGTATTTTTTCGTTGAAAATTATGAGTTTAAAAGTTGGCTGTACCGGGCTTTGGTTTTCCTGGTGATTTCCTGTCCGTGTGCATTGGTTATTTCTATTCCGCTCGGTTACTTTGGAGGAATCGGAGCCGGAAGCCGCAACGGTATTTTAATTAAAGGAAGTAACTTTTTAGACATTCTCGCCAACATACAAAATGTAGTGATGGATAAAACCGGAACGATGACGGAAGGCGTTTTTAAAGTTCAGGAAGTTCATTTTAATGATGATTTTAATAAAGATGAAATTTTAAAATGGGTCAATGTTCTGGAAAGTAAAACCACGCATCCGATTGCAACAGCCATTCATGATTTTGTTGGCGAAATAGATCATTCCATTCAGTTGGAAAATGTTGAAGAAATCCCGGGGAAAGGTCTGAAAGCCGAAATCAACGGAAAAGAATTGTTGGTCGGAAACATAAAGCTAATGCAGCAGTTCAATATTTCTTATGATGTAAATTCCGAAAATATCGTCTACACCTTAATAGCAATTGCTTACGATAAAAAGTTTGTCGGTTATCTTACGATTGCAGATTCAATAAAAGAAGATGCAAAACACACTATTGATAAGCTTAAATCTCTGAATGTAAAAACAACAATGTTAAGCGGCGACAAAACTTCCGTGGTAGACTTTGTTGCCCAAAAATTAGGAATCGAAAATGCTTACGGCGATTTGCTACCCGAAGATAAAGTCAATAAAGTGAAAGAACTGAAATCAAAAAATCAGTCGGTTGCTTTTGTTGGCGACGGAATCAATGACGCTCCTGTTGTTGCGCTCAGCGATGTCGGCATTGCCATGGGCGGATTGGGAAGTGATGCCACCATTGAAACAGCAGATATTGTGATTCAGGATGATAAACCCATAAAAATTCCAATGGCAATCAACATCGGAAAACAAACAAAGAAAATCGTTTGGCAGAATATTATTTTGGCATTTGCGGTAAAAGGTATTGTTCTCGCCCTCGGAGCCGGAGGCTTGGCAACGATGTGGGAAGCAGTTTTTGCGGATGTCGGTGTCGCTTTATTAGCAATTTTAAATGCCGTGAGAATTCAGAGAATGAAGTTTGATTAGGCGGGATGGTGGAAGCTGGGCGCTGGAAGTTTATAAGCAGATTACAGATTTTGTGTTTACTTTCTCATTCAATAGGGTTTAGCCCATCTAAAAAGAAGATAATTCAATGGACTTTAGCCAAAACCTAACTCTCGCAGATTTTGCAGATTACGCAGATTTAAAAATAATCAACGCAAACATCTGTGCAAATCCGTGTAATCTGTGGGAAATAAACTCAAAAGAGATAGACATTAGTTGTCTTTTTAATGAGAAAAAATGATTCGGTATTAGCCCAAACTTATCTCTCGCAGATTTTGCTGATTATGCAGATTTTAAAATAATCAACGCAAACATCTGTGCAAATCCGTGCCATCTGTGGGAAATAAAAAACTAAAAAAAATTTTGCCCAGACTTATCTCTTGCGAATTACTCAAATTAAAAAATAATCAACGCGAACATCTGTGCAAATCCGTATCATCTGTGGGAAACAAAAAACTCCCATCTCCTAACTCCCCGCTTCCAACTTACCCATCTTTCCTGACTTTCATCATAAATTACCCCACAACTCAATTTTCTACACTATATTTGTGCTAAAGATTTGATACTTGAAATTTTTCATATCCTTTTTCATTGTTTTTACCATCGCCATCCGTCCTGTTTTGCCGATGTTAAACTATGTGATTAATTATGATTATATCGTAAAAAATCTTTGTGAAAACAGAAATGTCGCAGATTCCAACTGTAAAGGAAAATGTTACGTCGGAAAAGAACTGGCAAAAACAGAAAAGCAATCCAACAATGGACAGAATGTAAAAATTGCGGGTCTGGATGTATTTCTGTCTCACGAAATTCTATCTTTCTCAGAATTTTCTCAATCCAATATTCAATTAAAAAATCCCAATTCGGATTATATTGATTCCCATACTTCAGAATATTTCTCCCGAATATTCCACCCTCCATTAGCATAAACTTTATTTAAACTAAATTCTTCGTTTAGATTTATCTATCAATTTAAATTCTTATAAATACGATAAATTCTATGCAGTCTGCTTAAAAATCGATCAGATTTCCTTAAATGATCTTAACCACTTAAATATCTTAATGGTTCAAATTTCAGCAATCCAACATTAAATTTAGTTTAAAAACCAATTATTTAATTCAACACGATTATTAATTTCAATTTAAAAATAAAATGAAATCAAAGATTTTATTAACGGCATTTTTGTCTGTTTCATTATTAGCCTGTGCGCAGGAAACCCCGAAAGTAAGGCATAAAAAGAAAAATACACCTACAAAAACAATCGCTCAAAAAGTAAAGTTTGCCAATTCTGTAGACCCGATTTGCAACATGCCAACGGAAGCCGATATGAAAGATACAGCAGTGTATAAAGGAAAAACGTACGGTTTTTGCAGTGCTTACTGTAAAGACGAATTCAAGAAAAATCCTGAGAAGTATGCCCAAAAATAAAAAGCAGAACAATACGAAAAGCAAAATCATTATTCCGATTGCAGTGATTGCTTTGTTGTTTGTGGGAATCGGGATAGGGATGAGCTATTTTAAAAACAATCTTTACACGGTAATGAAAGTTCCTGATTTTGAACTGACGGACCAGAACAATAAAAAAATTACCAATAAAGATATGCTTGGAAAAGTCTATTTAGTCGAATTTTTCTTCAGCAAATGTCCTACGATTTGTCCGGTGATGAATACCAATATGAGACATATTGAGGATGAAATCAACAGTCCTGATTTTGGCATCATCTCCATCAGCATCGATCCGGAAAATGATACTCCTGAATTATTAAAGCAACATGCCAAAAAGATTGGAGCAAAATCTGCGAACTGGCATTTTCTGACAGGAAACCGGGATTACATTGGAAATTTGGCTGATCAATTCGATATTTATGTAGGAGATAAAGAAGACGAAAGCGAAAATCTCAATCATAGCGGAATGATTGCGCTTGTGGATCAGGAAGGAAATATCCGTTGTCGCTACAACAAAGAAAATATGCCGATTTTGTATTATTCAGGATTGAATTATGAAGACAAAGAGGGAACAATGCCCAAATTAAACGGCAAGTACCATCCTGACAGAGAAATCTTGATCGAGGATATAAAAAAATTATTGAAATAAGGCAGGAAGCCTGAAGCTGGATGCAGGAAGTCAATAACAGGCTATAAAACTTCCATCATCCAACACCCATCTTCCAGCCAACAGACAAATGTTCAACCATATAAACAAAAAGTTATGAAGATTTTTAAAATCGCTGCACTAAGTGCGGTTTTCGCGGCGCAGTTTGCGTTGGCACAGTTCAAACAGACACCTTTGCCGTACGCTTACAATGCATTGGAGGGAAATATAGATGCGCAGACTATGGAAATTCACTATTCAAAACACGCAGCAGCTTATGTTGCCAATTTGAATAAAGCCATTGCTGGAACTCCACAAGAAAAGCAGACGTTGTTTCAGATTCTTTCAAAAGCGGGAACTTTACCGATGGCGGTAAGAAATAATGCAGGTGGTCACTACAATCACGAATTATTCTGGACAGTTTTAACACCGGAAAAAAACACGCAGCCCTCTGCAAAATTAGCAAAAGCCATCAACGATACTTTCGGAAGCATGGAAGCTTTTAAAGAAAAAATGGCAAAAGCGGGAGCAGACCGTTTCGGTTCGGGATGGGCTTGGCTTTCTGTAGATAAAAACGGGAAATTATTCGTTTCTTCAACACCCAATCAGGACAATCCTTTGATGGATGTTGTGGAAGAAAAAGGAAGACCCATCTTCGGAATCGACGTTTGGGAGCACGCTTACTACCTGAAATATCAGAACAAAAGAGCCGATTATCTGACTGCAATCTGGAATGTAACCAACTGGAAAGAAATCAGCAGAAGATACGACGAAGCATTAAGCAAAAAATAATCTTTTGAACCTAATTTGCAGCATATTTCTCACCTTTTTCACGGTTTTCAGGCCTCTGATACCGTTGGTGGAGTATGCTGTAAATTATCAGTACATCAGCCAAGAACTCTGCGTCAATAGGAAAAATGTGACGCTCCACTGTAACGGAAAATGTTATTTGGCCAAAGAATTATCCAAAACAACCGATACAGATTCTTCACCTCTACACAAAACAAAAAATTCGGGACAGAAATTACTTGATATTTACATTCTTCCCGAAATCACCGCAGTCAAAAATACAGAAAAGTCACTCTTTTCCCACTGCAGTTTTCTTTACAAAACAGGCTATTCGTTTCTGTTTTTAAAACCCATTTTCAGACCACCGGTTTTTTAGTCCATCATATTATTTTGGGCGATCCCCTTTCCCAGGCTTTTCCAGCCGCTCGGGTCGGGCTGTCCGCTCATATCTTTTTTTAGATTCTTCCTTGCGTCAGAATCCAAAAAAAGGATAACCGCTTCCATCCCTATCGCGATGGGGCATATCAACTATTTTACAACTAAAAATCAACGGTTCACATGAAAATTTATAAATTTTTATCATTATTCTTTATTGCCTTTACTTTTTTCACTGTTACATCATGTAGAAACAATGATGACGACGATTCATCATCAGAAACCAAAGGAAAACTTCAGCTCAAATTTGAAAACGGATTCAACAATCTCGGAAATATTGTACTTAATCAAACCACGCAAACTTCGTCGAGCGGACAGAAACATCAGTTTTCAACCTTAAAATACGTCATCAGCAACATCAGCTTAATCGACGAAAACGGAAACGAATTCAAATACCATGAAAATAATCCCGACAAAGGCGCTTTCATCATCAATCAGGAAAACGCTGTTGCGGGAATTGTCTACGTAGATTTAGATGAGGTTCCGAAAAACAATTATAAAAAGATAAAATTCGGATTAGGAATCAGTCAGAACGCTTATCTGCTCGGACAAAACGGACAGGCTGAATTCTGGGAAAAAGCTAAAAAAGAAAGCCTGACCTGGTCTTGGGCTGCAGGATATATTTTCGTAAAACTCGAAGGGAAATATGGAGCAGGCCCTGCCAACACAGAATTCATGAACCACACCGGAAACATGGGAAATGTAACCGCAAACAATACTCCGGATTTGTATCGTGAAGTGACTTTAGACCTTCCGACGACCGCAAGAGTTTCGGGAACAATAAAGCCTTCCATTCATATTCTTGCCGATTTAAACCAATATTTAAGCGGAGAAACAGCAATAAGTCTTTCCGCAGCAAATGATATGGCAATGGGCTCGAATCAGCATTTGGTCAACGTAACGAATAATCTGATAAAAATGTTTAAAGTAGACCACGTTCACAATGATTAAGCAGATTGTTAAAACAGGAATTCTTATCGTTTCTTTTCTGGGTTTCATTTCATGTTCTGAAGAAATTATTCAGCCTTTGGAAAAAGACGAAGCAGTCAATCTTCAGTTTCCGCCTTATTTTCCGGAAATGACTTTCGACAAATCAGAAAATCCCATCACAAAAAACGGGGTGGAGCTCGGTAGAAAATTATTTTACGAAGGCAGACTTTCGAGGAATAATACCATTTCATGCGGCTTCTGTCATATTCAGGAAAATGCATTTACCCATCACGGTCACAATGTAAGCCACGGAATCGATGACAGATTGGGAATCAGGAATGCTCCACCCATTCAGAATATAATTTTCCTGAAACGGTATATGTGGGACGGAGTAATTCATAATTTAAATGAACAGCCGATTATTCCGATTACAGATGCGAATGAAATGGACAGCTCGATGCCTGAAGTGATTGCAAAACTCAGCAAAGATGATTTGTATAAAAAGTTGTTTAAACAAGCTTACGGCGATGAAAATATTACTGGAGAAAGAGTGTTGAAAGCATTGTCACAGTTTATGGCAACTTTGATTTCAGCAAACTCAAAGTACGACCGTTTCAAGCAGGGAAAAGAAAATCTAAGCTCAGAAGAATCTCAGGGAATGGCTTTGTTTCAGCAGAAATGTACATCATGTCACAGTGGAGAATTATTTACCGATGAAAGTTTCAGAAATACGGGAATGTATTATAACACACAGTTCAAAGATGCGGGAAGACATCGGGTGACATTGGATCAAAACGATTGGATGAAATTCAGAGTTCCGAGTTTGAGAAATGTAGAATACACTGCACCTTACATGCACGACGGAAGATTTTACACATTGGAAGCGGTGCTCAATTTCTATTCAGACAGTGTAGAAGATAATCCTAATCTCGATCCGCAACTGAAGCAGAACAACCACATCGGAATTGCGATGAATGCTCAGGAAAAGCAATTCATCATAGCGTTTCTCAAAACTTTGTCAGACAAAAATTTTATTACCAATCCGAAGTTTGCGGAATAATTTTGTTTAAAATGAAGAAATTATTTTTTATCATAAGCCTGATTCTATTTAATTTGAATCAGGCAAAAACCATCAACGACAGTTTATTTATTTCGAATAATTTTCATGATGAAATTTTGTTTAACGAATGTGATGCTTGCGGATGTGCTGCCGGAAATGGCTCTTCGGGTTTCGAATCTCTTTTGAATCCCCAATTTATCGGAATTAAATATTTTGCCCAGCATTACAAAGCGAAAGAGAACTTATTTGTCAATGATTTAACGCAAGATCAATATTTCAATACGATTCAGCTTTGGGCTAAAATTCCTTTGACTCAGAAATTAGGTGTTTATGCAAGTCTGCCGTTTCATTTTCACGAAAAGAAAACTTTGCAGGACGACATAAGTATCAATGGAATCGGAGATTTTAATCTGATGGGGATTTACAAATTGATCAACTCAAAAGACAATACGCACGAGTTGAACGGTGGAGTAGGTGTGAAAGTTCCGCTCGGAAAATTTGATGAAAAAGGAATTTCAGGTGTCAATCCGAGTTTTCAGTTGGGAACGGGAAGTTGGGATTATCAGGCGGTTTTGAATTACAGATTTCAAAAAGATAAGCTGGCTGTGCTTCTCAACACCGATTATACTATTAAAACTGAGAACAAAGAGCATTACCAGTTCGGCAATCAGTGGAATTATTCGGCAACCGGATTTTATCAGATTTTGTCAAATGATAGAATCATTTTCTCCGGAAAAGTAGGTTTTCAAGGTGAAGTTTATGACAGAAATAAACAATTTGATGAGATTTTACCCAACACAGCCGGAAGTGCTCTGTATGGAAAGTTAGGTTTTGAAGCATCTTTTAAAAAGCTGAGCTTAGGAACTGAATTGATGCTTCCAACTTATACCAATTTGGCAGGAAGAGATATTGAAGCGAAATCAAGATTCAGTATTTTCTTGAATTTTGGGATTTAAAAGATATAGAAAATTAGAATTTTAGGGCAAATTAATTCAAGCGAAAAATTTAAACCTAAGATTCTAATTTTTTTTGAAAATATTATTTTTTGTTTCCTTTTATATTAGGTAAAAATGCAGTGATAATTCCCATTAATGGTAAGAATGCACAGATTTTAAATACATACTCTATACTCGTGTCATCTGCGATGGCTCCTAAAATAGCAGAACCAATTCCGCCCATTCCAAACATAAACCCAAAGAATAATCCAGCAACCAAACCTATTTTATTGGGCATTAAATCTGTGGCATAAACCAATATGGCTGAAAATGCTGAAGCAATGATTAATCCTATTAAAACAGCAAAAATTATAGTCCAGAATAGCGGAAGATAAGGTAGGCAAAGTGTAAATGGTGCTGCACCCAAAATCGAAATCCAGATAATTTTCTTTCTTCCATATTTGTCACCCAATTTTCCACCCAGAATTGTTCCGACTGCAACTGCTGCTAAGAAAATAAATAAATAAAGTTGTGAATCTTGTACCGAAATATGGAATTTATCGATTAAGAAAAAGGTAAAATAATTTGTCATCGAAGCCAGATAAATATATTTTGAAAATACCAATGCCAATAAAATGCTAATCGAGAACAAAACTTTTTTTCTGGATAACTGTATTTCAATGATATCACTCGGATGTTTTGCTGATTTCTTTAATGATAATCTTTCAGCATACCAATTTCCGATTTTCCATAGCACGATGATTCCAATGAAGGCTGCGATGGCAAATAATCCCACATAACCTTGCCCTAAAGGAAGTATAATTAGAGCCACCAACAACGGTCCTATTGCACTTCCTGAGTTTCCACCAACCTGAAATATCGACTGGGCCAAACCTTTTTGTCCGCCCGATGCCAATTGTGCTACTCTTGAAGCTTCAGGATGAAATACGGATGAGCCCATTCCGATTAATGCGACTGAAATTAAAATCACATAATATTCATGAGCAGCTGCCAATAAAAGTAATCCTGCCATCGATAATCCCATTCCAATCGCTAAAGATCTTGGATTAGGTTTTTTGTCGGTATAAATTCCCACGAATGGCTGCAAAATGGAAGCTGTCAATTGAAATACCAAAGTGATGATTCCAATCTGTGCGAATGATAATCTGAATTCTCCTTTCAGAATCGGATAGAGTGATGGAATTGTTGATTGGATGAGGTCATTTAAAAAATGCGAAAAACTAATCATAAACAAAATCGGATAAACAATTTTGCTCGTGTCAATGGTTTTGGTATTTATATTTTCCATAATATTAAATAATAATTCATCATATCATCTGATGAATTTTGTTAAAAAAATTTTAATTAATAAATTCGGTCAACAATCTGTTGAGCGATAAATTCAGCTTTTTTCGAATCCTGACTTTCAATGGCTAAATAAAGATCGGTATGTATCTTCTGTGAAATTTTGAAAGGTTCCGTATCATTATTATGACGGTTTTCGAAAGAGCTGAGAATATGTTTGCTCGCAACAATGAAGATTTCTTTCAACAGACTATTTCCACAGGCTTTCGCAATGGAAACGTGAAAATTAACATCTGCTTCATAACATTCTAAAGGTTTTTTCTCGGCAGCTAAAGAGTTTCTTAGATTTAAATACATTTTCATAGCAGCCAAATCTTTTTCCGTACGATAAATCGCTGCTTTTCCTGCAATCTTTGCATCAAGTATGGATCTCACTTCAAATACGTCTTCCAATTTTGCTTTATCTATTTGAGTTGCTAATGATTCCTGAGCATTTTTAGAAACGATAAAAGTTCCTACACCTTGCTGAACGCTCAAAACTCCTTTGATAGATAAAATTTTAATCGCCTCGCGAATTGTCGAACGGCCGACACCGTAGATTTTCATCAGCTCAGGTTCAATAGGTAGCTTCTCGCCAATAGCATATTCATCGTTGGAAATTCCTTCGATCAATCTTTCTGCTACTTCTTCCGCTAAAGTCTTTCTTTGAATCTGCATAATAAAAACATCATATCATCTGATGAATTACAAAGGTATAGCTTTAAAATTTATTTCCAATAATTTCAACAATAATTTTAATCATACTTAAAACAAAAAAGAGATTTCAATTTGAAATCTCTTTTGTAGCCCGTAGGGGAATCGAACCCCTCTTACCAGAATGAAAATCTGAGGTCCTAACCGATAGACGAACGGGCCCTCTATCTTCCACAATCCGAAGATTATGTGTTAGTTTTTGTTTTTATAAGTTTACAACTCTTAAAATTAGTAGCCCGTAGGGGAATCGAACCCCTCTTACCAGAATGAAAATCTGAGGTCCTAACCGATAGACGAACGGGCCAACTATATAATTACGCTAATTTATTAACGTGCTTAGTTAATTTGCTTTTCAAGTTAGCTGCTTTATTTTTGTGGATAATGTTTTTCTTAGCCAATTTATCTAATAAAGCGATAACTTTAGGCAATTGCTCAGATGCAGCTGCTTTGTTCTCTTCATTTCTCAAGACTTTCATTGCTGTTCTAGCAGTCTTGTGATAGTATCTGTTACGAACTTTTCTAACTTCGTTTTGTCTTATTCTCTTAAGTGCTGATTTATGATTAGCCATATCGTTTAAATGTGAGTGCAAATGTATAGACTTTTTCGTTACCCACCAAATTTATTTTTAGTTTTTTTTAAATATTTTTAGTTTTCTTCTGAAAGGTACTTTTTAAGCTTGTCTAAGGCCTGTTGTACTTTACTATTTTCAGTTTCTTTTTCTATCTTTTTGATGATGTTTTCAAGCATGATCATAGCATTATTCCATTCCCCGGTAGAGTTGGCGAAAGTAAGTCCGTCGATGGTTACCTCAAAAATACTTCTTTCTCCGTTCCTGTAAAGCTTGAAACTAATTTTGTCATCCTTGCCTGTAATCCCTTCCGTACTAGTTTTTAAATCATAACTTTTTGGGTTGGAGCGAATTTTATTAAAAAGCAGTTTTGCTTCTTGAATTTTCAAATCCGGCATGATATAAAATTTGTAGCTCTGAGAGGATGGTAAATGCTATCTTCATAAGCGAAGAAAAATTCTACCAATTCTGATCTAATGACCATAGAGTCATTCAAAACTTTTGCAAAAATAATATTTTTAAAATGCTAAACAAAATCTAAATTGAAATTTACCTGAAAATTCTCTTAATCACATTTCCTATTTCCATAAAATCATCATGATTTCCTACGGCTCTTTTTTCTGAGCTGCTTGTATCAAACTCTGAAAATGGGAAAATCAGTAAATAGTTTTTATCATTAAGGTATTTATTAAGCAGTTCAGGGATCAACCGCATTTGCGGAATATAAGATTTCATTCCTCTTTTCGCCATGAAAACAATCAGCGCTTCATCAGCTTTTAATTCCGTGGCTGTTTTCTCACCGTCTTTCCAGGTGCTCATAATGATGAACTCTGCTTCAATATTGGCTTTTTTAATGATTCTCTGTAAAATTTCCAGAATGTTTTCAGACGCATAGAACGTGATTGTCGCTCCTGAATTTCTGGCTATGTTCCAGACTCTCAGAAGTGCATGAAAAAATCCGGCTTCCTGATGGGCTTTTTCAGGAATCATCACGGCATATTTTTTTATGGTAGACAAAGGTTGTGCAGTATGATATACTAAAACATTAACGTCTTCACTTTGCAAATACCCGTTGTAAAGATTAAATGCGAAAGATGGTGAAAAACCTTTTTCATCTTCAAGACCAATAATAAGATCGGTGATATTTTGTTCTTTAATGACGTTGTTTACCCCATTTACAACATCATTGTCATATCTTTTTAATGGCGTTATTTTTACATCGGCTGCTGCTGCGGCATCTGTAGCGTGATGAAGCAGTTTCTCGGCATTTTTTACGGAAGATTCGTTTTTATCTTCATTAATTACATTTAAAGCAAATAGATTTTCTGTATTGGAGTGAGCTTTAATTAGAATTCCCAGATTGACCATCCGTTCTACAGTGGCTTCATAATTTAAAGCTAACAGAATATTTTCCTGTTCATGACTATTTCCAGAAATGGTTTCTTCGTTATCCTGTTCTGCAATTTTTTGAGCATTAGACATTGAAATGAACGATGAAATGGTACAGGAAACGAGAATCAGTAAAATACTTCCGTTAAGCACATGTTCGTTCAATAACCTGATGGGTTCTCCTGTTTCGGTTTCGGAAAGAATAATATTGTACCCCACCATTACAGATGCTAAAGTTGCTGCCGCAGAAGCTGAACTGAGTCCGAAAATAAGTCTTCCTTCTTCTTTGGAAAGCCGGAATGTCTTTTGGGTAGCAACTGCAGAAAGATATTTTCCTCCGATGGATGCGACGAGCATTATTGCTGCCACTTCCAGAGTTTCCCAGCTCTTAAAAAAAACTTTAAAATCGATCAGCATTCCTACACTGATCAGAAAAAAAGGAATAAATATGGCGTTTCCGACAAATTCTACACGGTTCATTAATGAAGAAGTATGCGGGATCAGTCTGTTTAAAGCCAATCCGGCAAAGAAAGCTCCGATAATTGCTTCAACACCCGCAAATTCTGCTAGTAAAGCCGCAAGATAGATCATCACCAATACAAAAATATATTGTGAAATTTTATCGTCAACCTTTTTGAAAAACCATCTTCCGATGATGGGAAAAATCAGCAAGACAATCAGTGCAAATACTGTAAAGGAAACTGAAAGTTTTACCCAGAATTCTGTTCCCACCTCACCTTGAGACATCCCAACGATAATGGCAAGAACCAAAAGCGCCAGAACATCGGTAATCATAGTTCCGCCAACGGTAATGTTGACTGCAGTATTTTTGGCGATTCCTAATTTACTTACTAAAGGATAGGCAATTAATGTATGCGATGAAAATAAACTTGCAAAAAGAATGGAAGTTAATACTGAGAAATCTAAAATGTAAATTCCCCCTAAATAACCTAAGACAAAAGGAACAATGAAGGTGTAAAGCCCAAATGTAAGGCTCTTCCATTTGTTTTTCTTGAAATCTCCCATGTCGATTTCCAGTCCCGCCAAAAACATGATGTACAGTAATCCGGTGGTTCCGGTAACCACAATACTGCTGTCTCTTGCCAAAACATTGAATCCATTCGGACCGATTACTGCTCCGGCAATAATCAATCCCAACAAATGAGGAACTTTGATTTTGTTGAGTAAAAGTGGTGCTGCCAGAATAATGATAAGCACCAAAAGAAACTTGAGTACCGGATCTTCAATGGGAAGACTGAGGTTGTGTATGCTTAGTAAAGTCATTTGTGTCTATTTTTTAGAACGTACCAGTTCAACAGAGAATTTTGCTACACAGTTATCAACGGCAATGGTTCTTACACCTTTCATTTTGGTGTCTGAAATATCATTCAGAAGAACATTCATATCTACCTGTTTTTTTGCGGTGGAATCTGTTTTGAAATTGAGTTTCACCTCATTATTTTCAAATTTACCCGTGTATAAACGGACCAAATTATTGTTGTTGATGATTTTACTGAAAAGCTGTGTCGAATCACTTGCAAATTCCCAGGTATCTGTTCTTTGGTCGCCTACGACATAATCGCTGCAATTGGATTCTGTACAGATTACTTTTCCTGTCCAGGTCCCTGCAATTTCATCCGGCCATTTTACAATTTTGACCGAATCTGAATGCTGTTTGTTAAAAATACTGTCTCTCATTTTCAGAAGAGACTGGTATTCTGCTTCTTTTTGGGCGAATGTTTTTTCTTTATCCAATAACTGCTGTTCTCTCAAAGCCAAATCATTTGCTTTGTCTTTATTGTCGCAGTTTGCAAGAAATAATAAGAGAAAAATTAAAAGTACAGGATTTTTCATAAAAGTAAGTTGTTCTTTAAATATAGAAAAACCTACCGATAAATACAAGTTTTCGGATGAAAAATGATAAGGGTATAAGCTGAAAAAGGCTTAATCATGATTAATTTCAACTTGAATAATCTCTTAATAATTCTCTGTAACTCATTAAAATTGTTGATTTTGAAATAAACCCGATAAATTGATTTTTCTCATTTACTACAGGTAGATTCCAGACGCCTGTATCATCAAACATCTTCAGAATTTCCAACGGTTGATTTTCAGGATGAATAATTGCAGGCGGCGTTTTCATAATCTGAATGATCGTTGCCGAAACCTCAATGTTTGTAAATAAATAAGGTCGTATATCGTCCAAAGTTAGAATTCCTCTCAATGTTTTCTGATCATCTACAACAGCAAAAATGTTTTTATTGCCGTTTTTTACCATTTCGAACAATTCCGTAATTGGTGCACTCTCCGAAACGGCCTGAGAATATTGGTCAATAAAGTCTTCGGTTTTTAAAGAGAACAATAAATTCTCATCATGTTTATTGGTGAAAATTTTCCCCTGATCTGCCAAAGATTTTAGTTCCGGAGAAATAGGAGAGAACCATTTAGCAATTAAATAAGAAATGATTGACACGATCATTAAAGGAATGAATAAATCGTACCCGAAGCTTGATTCTGCAATTAGAAAAATAGCTGTTAGCGGAGCATACATAACGCCGCTCATCGTTCCTGCCATTCCGACAAGCACAAGATTAGTAACCGGAACATGCTCAAAACCCAATTGCTGACAGATAATGGCAAACAGATAGCCAACCGTTCCTCCGGCAAATAGGGAAGGCGCGAAATTTCCTCCGTTTCCGCCACTGAAGATGGTAAACGAAGTTGCAAATGCTTTTAAAAGCAGTACCAAAACCAAAAAAATAATAACGGTAATATTTTTAATCTCAAAATAGCGAAACAAACTGTTTTCTATAATGGAATGTGTGTTTCCGTTAGTAAAAGCTTTTACCGTATCATAGCCTTCTCCGAATAAGGGTGGGAAAAGTACACAAAGCAATGATAAAACTGCTCCGCCAAACATAGCTTTTCGCAGCCGTGAAAACTTTAAACCTTTAATAAAATGCTCTACCTTCTGAGAAATAATAACAAAATATCTTGCATACAAACCACTGAAAATTCCTAAAATCAAATAGTAAGGAACATTCAGGTAATTGAAGGCTTCCCTTGTATAAAATCTGAAAAGTACATCTTCCTGAAGTAAAACCCTTGACAATAAACTTCCACATACCGCAGCAACTACCAACGGAATGAAATCTGTAAAAACAACGCCGGTCAGCAGAATCTCAAATGCAAACATGATACCCGCAATCGGAGCATTGAAAGCTGAGGCAATTCCTGCTGTTGCTCCTGCAGCCAATAAAAGTGTTCTTTCTTTATAGCTTAAACGATAAGTCTGAGCATAATTAGAGCCAATCGCTGCACCTGTTACCGCAATCGGACTTTCAAGACCTGCGGAACCACCAAAGCTTACTGTAATGGCACTCTGAATAATTTGCGAGTACATTTTTACTGAAGATACAATGCTTGAATTTTGCGCGATTTCATATAAAATGGCTCCGATGCCTTTTCTGTCCTGCCCTTTAAAAATAGTAAGAACTACCAACGTAGTAAGCACAATTCCTAAAAACGGGAATATAATATAGAATAAGATCTGATATTCAAAATGAACTTTAGTGGTAATAAAATAATGAATGTTGTGAACCAGAGTTTTCAGTATCACTCCTGCCAAACCTGCAGTGCAACCTACAAGAATTCCAGATAAAACCAAGAACTGATTTCTGCTGAGTCTGTTATTTAGCCAGTGAAGTATGAGCTCGTAGCTGCGTGCTTTTTCGAGGCCATACTTCTGAAAGTCTCTTTTAAACTTCAGAAAGCTCAGAAACTTTTTTTTATTGTGAATTTTCACTTGTCTTGATTTTGAGAGTGAATTGAAATAAGAAGGACAACAAATTTAGGGAATATTTTTTAGGCAGAGATATTGTGATTTCAATTCTTTATTGATTGAACCTATTACTGAATCTGATTATTTGGTGCTTAGCTGATTATTGTGCAGATAATCTTTGGTAATTATTTCAACCTTTAAAATCAGAAGATCTCAGTAAGAAAGAATAAATTTGTCACATTTATTGGTCGGTTTAGAAAAAATATCATGAGTAAAAAATATATCAAGTTTTTACCTCTTGTTATTGCTGTTATAGCTATTAGTGTATTTCTGGTTTTTGTTAATTACAATTACTCCAGATTTTACCGCGAGAAAGTGAATTCAAAAGTGACAGGCAGAAGTAATTGGCAGTTAAGAACTACCGAATTTTATTTAGAAAATGGTCTACAGGTTGACTCGACCGGAATTTTACCATATGACATTAAAGTGGGAGATTCAATTTCTAAAGAGATGAATACCCGAAAATTTAATGTTTACAGAAAAAGCAAATTCAATAGGTTTGAATTTTATAAAGCTTATTAAAAATCGGTTTTAAAATCTGTTAAAAATCACAAACAAAAAAAGTTCCCTGAAAGAGAACTTTTTTGTTTTTTTTGAGTAGCCTATAGGAGAATCGAACTCCTGTTGCAAGGATGAAAACCTTGAGTCCTGACCACTAGACGAATAGGCCAAATTTTGAGGTTGCAAAAGTATGAATTAACTTTCAAACTTCAAAATTATAACCTTTATTTAAAATTCTTCTGAATAACGGTATTTTTTATTCCTTTGTCTTCCAGTTCTTTCTGAAGTTTTACTGCATCTTCCAGGGTGTAAACTTTTCCGTAGGTATAGTAGAACATACCGTTAGATTTATTTCTTTCTACATCTTTCAAGGTCTGTAAAATATAAGAGTTGCTGCTCAGCTTATCTTTTCCTGCATATACTTCAATGTTGTAATATCCGATACTCAATTTCTGATTTGGCATAAATCCTACAGCATATGCATTTCGGAAACCTGCATCTTTAGCTGTTTTCAGATTAATATCTTTTATAGAAGCCATATTGGTAACACTGTAATAATATTTGTACAGTCCGTTTTCTTTGATGGTAAGAACATAATTCAGGCCTTTTAGTTCAGGATCGCCACTGTTGTATTTTACAGGCATGGTCATCAGTAGAATTCTGAAATCATTTTTCAATGCTACTTCTGCCGGTTTTTCAGGTTCGGGTTTTTTGGTAATAATTGATGCGCCTGATTTTCTGTCAATCGCTTTTTTATAGTCAATAATTGCTTTGTAAATATTTTCAGCGGTTTCCTGCTGCCCCTTTTCTGAATTTAAAAAAGCAGCATCTTCATAATTGTTTACAAAACCTGTTTCGATAAGGATTGAAGGCATCGCACTTCTTCTGAGAATGTGAAGGTTTTCCTGTTTTACCCCTCTGGAAAAACGCCCGCTTTTTTCAAAGTTTTCCTCTACAAAACTTCCTACAATTAAGCTGTTTTCAAGGTATTTGCTTTGCTGAAGTTTTAATGCAATGAGAGATTCAGGAGAAGAAGGATCGTAAGAAGCAAAGGTTTCCTTATCTTTTTCATCAAGATAAATTACACTGTTTTCCTGTTTGGCCACTTCAAGATTTTCTCGGTTTTGGGCAGGACCCTGTACAAAAGTTTCCGTTCCTCTTGCAGTTGCCGATCTGCTTGGAGAGGAATTGACATGGACCGAAATGAAAAGATCTGCTTTGCTTCTGTTGGCGGTATTGGTTCTATCGGTTAATGAAGGGTATTCGTCAATTTTTCTGGTATAAATGACTTTGAAATCTTTATTTTTTTCAAGCATTGCTCCCAATTTCAGAACAATTCCCAGTGTAACATGTTTTTCCTGAACCAGACCAAGGTCGGGGTAATTTCTATTAGCACCGTTATCGCTTCCACCATGACCAGCATCTAAAACTACAGTGAATTTTTTTTGAGCGGAAATGAACGTAAAGGAGAATATGAGTAGAAATGCTAAAATTATTCTAAAATTTAGTTTGTACATCTTACAGTTTTAAAAATTATATTAATTTTGAGCCAAATTATACAAAATAAAATTGGACAAAACCGTCTTCAAAAATATATTACAAATTTTAATTATCCTAATTTTTAACAGTTTTTTAGCACAGAGAAATCCGTCGAAACTGAAAGAAGCTACGGTAATTAATGATACTATTTCCAAAAAAGATACCATAGCTGTGCCTAATGAATCTTTGCAGGATATACTTTACACAAAAGCCGATGATAAGCGCCGTGATGTGCAGAAAAGAATGATTTATCTGAACAAAAATGCTCAGGTAAAATATCAGGATATGCAGATTGATGCTGATTATATCTCAATTGATGAAGAGAAAAATCTGATCTTTGCACGCGGGAAACAAGATTCATTAGGAAAGATTGTTGAATTGGCGCAGGTGAATCAGGGTGGGAAAAAATATGAGGTTGAAAGCTTTAATTACAATACGAAAACCAGAGAAGCTATTGCCTATAATGCCCGAACAGAGGAAAGTGAGGGGTTAATTGTTGCCGATAAAACAAAAAAATACAACGATTCTGTTTTTGTGATGCGTCATGCAGAATTTACTACCGATTCTTATTATATAGAAAAGAAAGATACGAGACCCGATTATCACCTATTGGCATCTTATATAAAAATGCAGAAGGGTAAAAACAGCTCATCTCTTATTGTAGGACCATCGCAAATGTATATTGAAGATGTTCCGACTCCGCTGGTTTTACCGTTTGCTATATTACCCTTTTCAAGCAAAAGATCTGCAGGTATTTTGATCCCTAGTTTTGGAGAAAGGCAGGATGTAGGTTTCTTCCTGAACGGAATTGGTTATTATCAGCCGATTGGAGAGCATTTTGATCTTAAAGTTCTTGCCGATATTTATACAAAAGGAAGCTGGAATTTAAGACCCGAAATGAATTATCTTAAAAAGTACAGATACACAGGTAATTTCTCGGCAGACATCGGAAATACTGTACGAGGAATTAAAGGTTTAGATAATTACAGTAAAACAGGGACTTATAGAATTGCATGGAGACATACGCAAGATGCAAAAGCTAATCCGTTTCTTACCTTTTCGGCTTCGGTTGATATGACCAGCCAGACATTCTACAATAATACGGTTAACAATAACTATATTATGGATCAGAGTGTTTTGAGAACTCAGCAGAACTCAACACTTACATTAACTAAAAGGTTCCTGAAACTTCCTGCAACCATTACCAGTACAGCTTCTTATTCTCAGAATTTTGCTACAGGTTTATCAGATTTGCGTCTTCCTCAAATGAATGTCGCAATCAACCAGTTTTATTTATTTAAATCTAAAACAGGGGTGAGAACGGGATTACTGGAAAACATTACCGTAAATACAGGTTTAAATTTATCAAACTTCGTAAGTATGGAGGAAGGAGGCCTATTCACCAAAGAAATGTGGGATAAGATGCAGACAGGAGTCAAGAATAACATTGCTTTAGGAACCAACACAACCTTTGCCAAATATTTCACATTTAGTTTAGGAGCAACTATCGATAATGCTTTAACAACAAAAACACTGACGAAATTTTACGATCCTATCCAAAATGTTGAGGTAGAGCAAATCAATAAGAAAATAGCGGGTTATAGTATTTTTTCAACGACGGCAAGTATTCAGACGCAGCTTTACGGACAGGCAAATTTCAAGAAAGGGTCGGCAATACAAGCTATCAGACATATGGTGATTCCGAGTATAGGATTTACTTATTCTCCTGATTTTGGAGGTTCCGGGTTTGGATATTTTAGAAATTATTATAATGCCAATGGAGCTTTAACGCCTTATTCTATTTTTGATAAGGGAATTGTAGGAACACCAACAACCGGAATGGTAGGAGCTTTAAACTATAACATCGGAAACAACATTGAGATGAAAGTAAGATCCAAAAGTGATTCTACGGGTGTGAAAAAAATGAAGATATTTGAATCCTTGAATATCAGCGGTAATTACAATTTTGCGGCAAAAACCCATCCTTGGTCGATTATTTCCGTAAATGGACAGTCTTCTTTCTTTGACAACAAACTTAGCGTTAATACAAGCTTGACGATTGAACCGTATAAAATTTTATTTGCTCCTGGTTCGGATACCGGTATAAAAACTGAAGATTTCGGACATTTTAGTGTGCAGGGATTCAATGTGCAGGTATCTTATCCTTTAAGCAACGAATTGTTTGGAGAGAAAAAGGATTATTCTAAAATTTATTCGCAGAAAGGAGAAATCAGAAATGAAAACTACTTCTTTGATGATGATAATTATGCCCATTTCGAGCAGGCCTGGACCTTAAATGTAAATGCTAATTATCAGTATTCAAGAACACTTTCTAGAACAGCAACAAAAATGGCATCTATCGGTTTGGATGGTAGTATTAAACTGACCCCATACTGGAATGTCAACGGAAGTACACACTACGATATGGTGACCAAAGAATTAGCGTATACCAGAATAGGTTTTTCAAGGGATCAGCGTAGTTTTACCATCAATTTCAACTGGGTACCATTTGGCCAGTATAAAGTGTATGATTTCTTCATCGGAATTAAAGCGAACATATTAAGCGATGCGCTGAAATATAAAGACCGAAGTTTCACGCAGCCGAATGCACCTTTCTAAAGTCATGTTGATTTTAGAATTTAAATTTTATCTTTGCACCCGAAGTAAAAATCTCATGAGCTGCCGTTAGATTTGTTTTAAGACTTAATCGTGGCGTTTCTACAAGATATTTTGGAAATAATAAATCTATATAATGAAAAAGACAATTAATACCGTAAATGCTCCTGCAGCCATCGGACCGTATTCGCAGGCAAATCTTGCTAACGGAATTTTGTATATTTCGGGTCAGATCCCGGTAGACCCTGCAACAGGAAAGCTGGTAGAAGGAATAGAAAAAGAGACGCATCAGGTGATGAAAAATCTTGAAGCGATTCTTACAGAAGCGGGGATGACGTTCAAAAATGTGGTAAAAGCTACGATCTTCCTTAAAAGCATGGATGATTTTGCTGTGATGAATGATATTTATGCATCGTACCTTGATGCTGAAAGTTACCCGGCTCGTGAAACAGTACAGGTTTCTTGTCTTCCAAAAAATGTTGATATCGAAATTTCTATGATCGCACATCAGGATTAATGAGCTTTATAAGAAATACATTTGCAGTTTTGGTGGGTCTTGCTATCGCGGGGCTTATTATCACTCTTGGTATAAGAGCTTTTCCGCAGTGGGTAACCTTTGATGCATTTGCTCCGTTTGAGCATTGGCAGAGATTTTTAGAAAGCATGAAAAATAATGATGCCTTCTTCGGTTTTTTGCTGTTTATTTCTGGTTTGGGAACTACTGTTGGCGGCGTTGTTACAGCCTTGATTGTAAAATATGCAAAGGTAGCTTATGCCATTCTGATAGGATTTATCATGCTTTTTATTGCAATGCTTGATGTAATTATCTTTCCGTATCATCCTACGTTTTATAAAATATCTATTTTCCTGGTCTTTTTTCCGTTTGCATGGATGGGAGGTAAAATTGTTGAGGTAATTTATGAAAGAAATAAAAAGAAAAGAATCGCTGAGAAAATGAATAATCAAAACAATTAATCATTTCTTTTAAACAAAAAAACGCTGCAGATAATGCAGCGTTTTTTTGTTATGATAATTGCTTAGTTAGGCATTTTAAATCCTTTTGTATAGATTCTTCCGTAGTCATCTACGAATTTTACCTGCACATTTCCTTTATAGCTTTCTAAGATTTTTTCAACGTCTTTCTGTGAATTTACAGGTTTACCGTTAATCTCAATCACAATATAGTTGTCAACTACACCTATTTTTGCCATTTCGCTTCCTTCAGATACATTCTTCGCTACGACACCGCTGTTCAAACCGTAATCTGTCTTAAATCTTTCATTCAATGGCTCGAATTCTGCACCGATTTTTTCACTCACACTAAGGTCAGCTTTTGTTCTTGTAGAAGTACCTCCTTTTTGGTCTTTTAAGGTTACAGTTGTTACATTTTCTTTTCCGTTTCTCAGATAAGTAACCTGTACTTTGTCTCCCGGTCTTTTGCTTCCGATTGCGGCAGAAAGGTCTGCAAAATCTGTAATGTTATAGGTGTCGATTTTGGTAATGATATCTCCTTTTTTGATGCCTCCGTCCTCAGCTCCGCTGTTTTCAGAGAATCCGGTTACATACATTCCTGATCCAGCCTTCAAATTAGCCTTTTGGTCTCTGTTGTATGAAGCAACTAATTGGTCATTAGAAAGATCTAACGTCGTTACACCCAGGAAGCCTCTTTGTACAATACCAAACTTCTTAATGTCTTCGATAATTTTTCTTGCTAAATTCGCAGGAACTGCAAATCCGTAACCCTGATAATATCCGTTTGTAGATGAAATTGCAGAATTAATTCCGATAAGATCACCGTTTACATTCACTAATGCTCCTCCGGAGTTTCCGGGATTAATTGCAGCATCGGTCTGAATGAAACTTTCAATAGGATTTGTAGCTTTTCCCTGACTGCCCAGAATTCCGATTCCTCTTCCTTTGGCAGAAATAATTCCGGCTGTAACGGTTGAGTTTAATCCTAATGGATTACCTACTGCCAGAACCCATTGTCCAACTTCTACATTATCCGAATTAGCAAAATTTAAATAAGGTAAGCCTTTCTCTTCAATTTTCAATAATGAGATATCTGTATTCGGATCGGTTCCTACTAAAGTTGCGATATATGATTTTTTATTGCTTAAAACTACTTCAAGTTTATTTGCTCCTGCTACAACGTGGTTATTAGAAATAATATATCCGTCAGGAGAAATAATTACCCCTGAACCTAAACCTGAAGGCATATTATCCGGAGCCTGTTGCTGTTGTCTTTGTCTTTGCTGGCCTCTTCCTCCAAACGGATCACCAAAGAAAAAATCAAAAAGATCCTGTTCGGAAGCCCTGCTTGTTGCCCTGCTTTGATAATTCTTGATGGTTACAACCGCAGGAACTGTAGTTTTGGCAGCTTTTACGAAATCATCACCTACTGCTGCGGAATTCATCCCTACAAATGAAGCATTGGTAGATTTAGTAAAATAAGATTGATCTGAGCTTGTAGAATCAGAACTTAAGTATTGTTGTACACCGACAGTAGTTGCTCCTGAAAGCACCCCAACTACGGCAAATGGTAATAGTTTTTTAAATGTACTCTTCATTGTATGTCTTCTTTGTTTGTTGAATTGTTTGTTTTTATCTTACACAAATTTAATGCTAAATAGGTATGTAAATAATCTTAAGTGTTTCAATTTTAACTAAAATTTAACGACAATTATGCCAATTTATAGTTTATGTGATAATAATGGTCTCGGTTTAACACTGCTTAAAAAATTATTAAAGACAAAATGTCACATTATAGATAATCAAAAACAGGCAAAAGGTTAAATCTTAGATTATTGTGTCAAAATTTATGCCTCTTATTCAATGTAAGCCATTGCGATTTTAAACTATTTAAAAATTGGTTATATTTGCAAAATTATTTTTCTCACTTAAAACGTTTATAGCATGCAACTGTACAACACCTTAAGCGCAGAAGAAAGAGCTCAACTTATAGATGAGGCCGGAAAAGAGCGCCTTACATTATCTTTCTATGCGTATGCCAAAATTGAAGATCCAAAAAAATTTCGTGACGATTTATTTATAGCCTGGAATGCTCTTGATGCATTAGGTCGTATTTATGTTGCTCACGAAGGAATTAATGCTCAGATGAGTGTTCCGGCGGATCAATTTGAGGCATTTCGCGAAACGCTGGAGACTTATGATTTCATGAAAGGTATCCGTCTGAATGTGGCAGTAGAGCAGGATAATCATTCTTTTTTAAAATTAACCATAAAAGTAAGACATAAGATCGTTGCAGACGGTTTGAATGATGAAACTTTTGACGTTACCAATAAAGGAATTCACCTGAAAGCTCAGGAATTCAACAATATGCTGGAAGATCCGAATACTATTGTCGTGGATTTCAGAAACCATTACGAAAGTGAAGTAGGGCATTTTGAGGGAGCTATTACTCCGGATGTAGAGAACTTCAGGGAAAGTTTACCGATTATCAACGAACAGCTGCAGGATTTTAAAGAAGATAAAAACCTCTTGATGTACTGTACCGGAGGAATCCGTTGTGAAAAAGCGAGTGCTTATTTTAAACATCAGGGCTTTAAAAATGTCTTCCAGCTGGAGGGCGGAATTATAGAATATACACGTCAGATCAAAGAAGAAGGAATTGAAAGTAAATTCATCGGTAAAAACTTTGTATTTGATCATCGTTTAGGAGAAAGAATTACAGATGATATTATTGCACAATGCCACCAATGCGGAAAACCGTGTGATAACCATACCAATTGTGCCAACGATGCCTGTCATTTACTTTTCATTCAGTGTGATGAATGTAAGGCAACAATGGAAAATACATGTTCTACAGAATGTCTCGAAACCATTCATTTACCTTGGGAAGAGCAGGTGAAACTGAGAAAAGGTCTTCAGGTTGGAAATAAAGTCTTCAGAAAAGGAAAATCTGAAGCTTTGAAATTTAAAAATTCCGGTGATCTGTCAACGCAGACTTTAGCAAAAGCAACTAAGGCTGAAACAAAAGATATTCGCCAGAAAATAAAAATTAAAAAAGTATTGATCGGAAAGGCTGAACATTATTATTCGAGATCTAAAATCGCCCAGTTTTTAATTGAAAACAATGAACTTTCTGTTGGAGATAAAGTTTTAATCTCCGGACCAACAACAGGCGATCAGGAAATTACCATTAGCCAGATTTTTGTAAATGGAGGGTTCAGCGACACTGCGAAAGCGGGAGACCAGATTACTTTTGAACTGCCTTTCAGAGTTCGTTTATCGGATAAATTATATAAAATTATCGAGTAATATTTGTAATTCAGGTAAATTTTCGAATAGTTTTATCTGCATAATAAATACAGTTTTCATAATGGCGCTCCTTAAGAGCGCCATCTTTTTATAAATTTGATTATGAAAAAATCTGAGCTTAGAAAAAAATATTTAGAAAAAAGAAAATCTTTGTCCGATAAAGATATCTTTCAATTATCTAATGATATTTTTAAAAATTTCATTCACTATTTTAAGCCTTTTTCAGGTCAGAAAGTCCATATTTTTATTCCTATTGAGAAGTTTAAGGAAATGAATACCCATATTTTCATCAGTTATTTTTTAAGCAGAAATATCCGTGTTTTTGTTCCCAAAATTGCTGACGAAAGACTTATTTCTGTAGAAATTTTTGAATATTCTAAATTTGAGCTTAATCAATGGCAGATCTCCGAACCTGTTTCTGATGAAGATTCAGGTATTCTTGATTTTGATTTTGTAATTACGCCGCTTTTATACTGTGACAGACACGGAAACAGAGTAGGTTACGGCAAAGGCTTCTACGATGGTTTTTTTGAAACAGTATCAAAAGGAACAAAAAAAATCGGTGTTAATTATTTTAACCCCGATGAAAATGTTGATGATGTCTGGGAAAGTGATATTCCGCTTGATTATCTCGTTACACCTACAGAAGTGCTGTCTTTTTCAGGAACATCCGAGTAGAATTTAATAAAGTAAAATTTAAATTCTTTATTTTTTTCTTTTGCTTTAGAAACCAAAGTATATTGTGCGCTTCTTTCGAAGCTTCCGATCGGTTTATTTTTGTCACCGATATATTCTACATTAAATTTTGCAAAGTCCAGCGTATCTTTATCTTTAATCGTCTTGAAGACATTAATGTTGCTTACTTTTACTTTTTTTACCTTAAGGCTTTCCAGTTCTTTGAATAGCCCTTGAAAAGTTACCGTGTCCGATTTCTGAAAATACTTTTCGATTTTTGAATAAATGGCAGTGTCGATTTCAGTTTTTTTGTTTCCGGAAAGATAGAGTGTCGAAAGATCGAGCACATCCTGTACTTTTTGTAAGGTTATAGCGTTTATTGCCTGTGCGCTGTCCATCTGAACACTTATATTTTCAGTATTTCTAAGTTTTTCAAGATCGCTTACGCTGTTCGTTTCTTCTTTTTTATTACATGCAATCACGATGATTCCTAAAAGTATCGTCAAAAACAAAATGTTATTTATTGTTTTCATGGTTTGAGATTTTAAATTTGATGGACACGATTTTTCCTTTGTCTTTTATCATTTCAATAACGTTCAGGTTTTTTAATGAAGTGGTTGGTGTGGTCACAAGAGTTATATAATCTTCCTTATCTAATGTTTCCAGCCCGTAAATGTCACTGTCATAAACCTGAGTAATCACCGCATTATTACTGATAAGGTTTTCGAGTTGTTTTCTTTTTTGTTTGATAAGCTGCTCAGAATTTTCCCCGTTGATGTCTTTTATAGAAAAATAATAGAGTGCCATTTTATAGTCATCAGGCTTCAGCTCTATTGTTTCTTCTTCAGGTGCGTTTTCAAGGTTTCTGTTAACTTCAAGATTCTCATAAGTGGTGGAGCTTATTTGCATTTTCAGTGTTTTGTCCTTTGTAGGATATCTGAAACATTCTCCCGGTTTTATTCTGTACAAAATCGGAGATTCGTTTTCTTTAATTACTTTTATTTCGATATCTCTTTGTACACTTAAATTTCTGTCAGCATCAGTAAAACAATACACATAAGTTTTCTGAAAAATTTCATCTTTAAAACCTAAAAGTCCCAAAAGAGTCACAAAAACTGCTGTTGCTGCAATCCATGCTGTTCTTTGGTGGTTTCTTTTTTGAGGTTTTACAGGTGTTTTTTGAGTAGGTTTTGAAACCTGTGAATTTTCTGCAAGGGTTTGATTATCAATATTGCTTTCTTGTAAAACGATGTTTTTCTGAGGTTGGAAATCTGCTTTTTGTGGTTCTTTTTCAGTTTTTGGTAAGTTTAAAGCACTTGAAACTGTTTTTTCAAGTTCCTTAATCTCATTGTCATCCAATTCCTGCTCATCTGTTAAAAGTTCCCCTGCAAAAAGATGATTCTTTTTAAATTCATACCAAGAGTCGTACCCCGCATAAATACTCAATAAATTGAGCATGTCAATTCGTGGAAGTTTTGTTACCGGAGAAGATTTAAAATAGGTGTAAAAAGATTTTTCACTAATGTTTCCTTTCGCCTTTTTTCTGAGATCTTCCTGAAAATAGATGATGTCAATACCCTTCCACTTAGAAATTTCATCATAAGAAGGGGTGTATTCTTTCAAATATTGAGCTTGAACGTCTTTTTTGAGCTGCTCAAAATGTAAGAGGTCTAAATCTGTCACTTTATAAAAAAGTAGTTAAGTTTTTGATTATCAGTAATGTTTATTTGTAAAACTGTTTTACAAAGGTATTACAATTATTTTTCATAAACAAATTTTCTATCTGCTATACCTTTGTCTTGTTCAAATAACCGAACAGAGAAAAAGATTTTAAAAAACAATATTAACAAAATTAAATTTAATTTATTATGAAAAAGTCATTATTCGTAGCTGCTATCGCTGCTATCTCTTTAGTTGCTTGTAAGAAAGGTGAAGCTACTACATCTACAGATTCAATCGATGCTAACAAAGATTCAATTGTTGCTGATATCGATTCTACTGCAGGTGCTGCTAAAGATTCTATCACTGCTACTGCTGATTCAGCTAAAACTGAAGTTAAAGCTGCTGCTGACTCTGCTAAAACAGAAGTTAAGAAGTAATTTTAGCTACGACTGAAAAATAAAGAACCGTTTCGCCCAGCGAGACGGTTTTTTTATGTTTTATATGTCTGAATCTTTATTTCTTTTGCTTCAAAGATTCGTAGCAGGTAATAGCGACTGCATTACTTAGGTTTAGCGAATCAATGCTACCATTCATCGGAATTAAAGTATTTTCGCCTTTTCCGTACCAAAAATCACTTAATCCTGAATGTTCAGTTCCAAATAGAACCGCAGAACGCTTCGTAAAATCTCTTTTATATAAATCTTCCGAAGTTTCATCCATTATCGTTGTGTAGATGTTGAAATTGTTCTTCTGTAAAAATTCATACACTTCATTATTTTTTGCATGGAAAACTTCCATTCCGAAAAGGCAACCCACACTTGAACGAATCACATTAGGATTATAGAAATCGGTTTTTCCGTCTGCCACAATTAATGCATCGATTCCAAAAGCCTCGCAGCTTCTTAATATAGCGCCTAAATTACCTGGTTTTTCAACACCTTCCACAATAATTATAGTAGAATTTTCTTTAGGTTTAAATGAGCTTAAATCTGATTCTTTAGTTTTATAAACCCCCATTATTCCTTCCGAAGTACCTCGATAGGCAATTTTCTCATATACTTTATCACTTACAAGGTGGATTTTCTGTTTTGGAGCTTCACCTTTAAAAATGCTTTCACAAATATAAAATTCTATAGGCTCGAAATCGTATTGCTGTGCTCTTTCATTTTCCTGTTTTCCCTCAACAACAAAAACTTCGGATTTTTTTCTGAATCGGTTATCTGTTAAAAGTTTGGTGATATATTTTATTTTTTCGTTCTGAAAACTCTCGATAATCATGATGGATTAATTATGAACAATAATTGATGCAAAAATAACTTTTTAAAAATAATTTATCGGTAATAATAGAATACTGCTATTCAAAATCAATTGTCAAAGAAGATCCTATAATATTTTCGAATTTATTTTATGCTTATTATGTCAATTAGTTTAATTTTCAATAGTGTTATCCCAATGATTGTCAGAACGATCTATCATGCTTTGCGGAAGTTCTTTTTTATTTTTAATTCCAAGTTCTTTCATTCTTTCCGCTTGTTTGATTAAGTTATCTCTACCTGAATATAATTGACCATACGCATCATTATATACATTTTTCGCTTGATCCAGATTTTTTCCTACTTTTTCTAAATTTTCTATGAAACCTACAAATTTATCGTACAATTTTGCTCCTCTTTCTGCAATTTCCATGGAGTTTTTGTTTTGATACTCACGTTTCCAAAGATCAGCAATCAGCTTTAAGGAAGTTATAAGATTGCTTGGATTTAAAAGTAAAATTCTTCTGTCATATGCAAAGTTCCAAAGGTTTTGGTCGGCCTGCATTGCTGCGATATATGCCGGTTCGCTCGGAATGAACATCATGACGAAATCTAAAGATTTGCCGTAATCGTCATACGCTTTCTGGCTTAGTTGATTGATGTGGTTTTTTATGGAAGACAAATGCTGATTCAGTTTGATCATGTAAACATCCTGATCGGTTTCATCTACCAATTCTGTAAAAGCCGTCAGAGAAACTTTAGAATCAATGATTACATTTCTTTCATCAGGATATTTTACAACCGCATCCGGTCGCATTTTTTTTCCGGAAAATTCTGAAAACAAAGCTTTATTATCTTCATCGCGAAGCTCGTGTTCAAGGAAATATTCTCTTCCTTTTACCAAACCGGATTTTTCCAGAATGCTTTCAAGAATCATTTCTCCCCAGTTTCCCTGAGTTTTGCTTTCCCCTTTCAAGGCTCGGGTTAATTTTTTGGCATCTTCAGAAATCTGTTGATTGAGCATGGCAAGTTCTTTTACTTTTTCGGCAAGAGAAAAACGCTCATTGTTTTCTTTTTCATAAGCTTCGTTAACCTTATTTTTCAGGTCATTTATTTTCTCCTGAAAAGGGTCAAGGATATTTTTAAGGTTGTTTTGATTTAAGGCTGTGAATTTCTCAGTTTTTTCCTCCAAAATTTTATTCGCCAGATTTTCAAACTGCAACTTTCCTTCCTCCTGAATTTTTCGGGTTTCCTCTCTTTGAGCTTTGAGAAAAGTGTTTTCTGCGGAAACTTTGGCAAACTCAGCTTTTAAGTCATTTAAAAGATCAGATTGCTGCAGGTTAAGCTCTTTTTCAGCTTCAATATTTTTTTCAAAATCCGATATTTTTTTGTTTAAATATTCAATATTGGTTTGTGCCTGAATGTTTGAATTGTTGAGCTCATCATACGAGCTTCTTGAAATCATTGAAGACTTTAGATAAAAATAAATAAAAACTGAACCTAAAATTCCTCCGATAAAACAGCCGATGAAGAGATAAGTGATTTCCATTTTTCAAAATTACAAAATCGATTGTTAATTTTTTTATCCTTAGGAAAGTGATCGCTTGGCAAAATTTTCGATAATCATCATTAGAATTCAGGAAAAAGCATACGGAATTTGCAGGTTTTACTCCTTTTGCTTTATTTCACATTTTAATATTAAATTTTTTACAATGAAATTAGTATACATGGCGGCAATTATTTTTTCAACTGCAGTAATGGGACAGGATTTTGCCAATTTTGCAAAGTATGAAAAACAGAACCAAGAGCTGAAAACCGAGAAAAAAAAGGTAGAATCTGTTTTTATGGGTGATTCGATTACGGAAGGTTGGGCTACGGCTGATCCTTCGTTTTTCAAGAATAATAATTTCGTTGGTCGCGGAATTGGTGGGCAGGTAACTTCACAGATGTTGCTGAGATTCAGGGAAGATGTTATTAATTTGAAACCAAAACAAGTCATTATTCTTGCGGGAACAAATGATATTGCAGAAAACCAAGGTCCTATTTCACTCGATAAAATTTTAGGCAATATCGTTTCGATGACTGAGCTTGCGAAAGCTAATAACATCAGCGTTGTATTGTGCTCTGTTCTTCCGGCGTATGATTTTGGATGGCGAAAAGGATTGCAGCCGGCAGAGAAAGTGATTGCTCTGAATAAAATGATTGAAAATTATGCTAAGAAAGAGCATATTCCTTATATTGATTATCATGCTCAAATGAAAGATTCCAGAAACGGACTTGATAAAATCTACACTGAAGATGAAATTCATCCTACCGCAAAAGGGTATGAAAAGATGGAAGCTATTCTTATGAAAAAACTTGCTTCACCTAAAAAGTAAAATAAAAGTTTAGAGGAATTGTCGATTAAAATCAGCAATAAAGTATTTTTTTAGATTTGATAATTTAACAGTCTAAAACTAATTTTCCAATACTGAACAGTTAATAAACCTAATAAGCTTTGTAAAGTTTGTTAGGTTTGTTGTTTGAAAAAACGGTTAATTGCTTTTTGTCTGTTCTAAAATCTCAATATTTTTCGCAACATTACTGCTTTCACATTTTTTGAGTTCTTTTGCTAAGGAGGATGAAAGTAATTTCGGATGTAAAATCTGAGAAGCAACTTTTGCGGCGGCATAATCTACGATGTTCGTAACTGAATCTTTCAGGAAATTCGGAGTGTTGGATGAAATAACTGCAGTCGCCCATGAAGTATCTCTCGCTTTTGAAATCGCAAAATCTAAAACTGCATTGTCTTTTCCGTTTGAAAGTTTGTCGATAAGGTTTACAGGATAACAGATTTTATTTAAAGAATCCTGAACATTCTGATTAATCGAAGCAATCACCGAATTAATTCTTTCAAAATCTGTTTTGAGAGGGTTGATTTTTCGGTAAGGCATAATTGATGCAGCGGAAATTCCCAAATCTAAATTGATGTGCGCATTCATGCCGAGAAAAATGTGCTGAAGAATCAGCAGATCTTTGTTTTTTGTTGCTTCAAAGGCGAGAAACCATGCATTTGTACATTTCTTACCTTTAGAATAATTTTTCCAGGCTTCAAGATAACGACTTGCGAAAGCAACATCCAATATTGTCATTCTCGGGTTATCTTCAAATTTTTTCTGCTGAATTCCTTTTAAAACCTGTGCGGTCATAATTCTGTAAGTACACGCAAAATATCCGGCAGGGCTCTGGTTTGCTTTGCTCCAGAGAATAATTTCATCTAATTTTTCAGAACTTCCTCGATGGTTTTCATTTGGTTTTAGCTTTTAATTAAAGATAAGAAAAAACCTCGCATAATTGCGAGGCATATTTGTTTAATTAGTAACGAAATTAAGGATTCTCTTTCGCAATCTCATCATGATGTTTCAAATACAACGGTAATGCTGCAGAACCATACCATGAGAAAATTTCATAGTTAAAAATCCCTGCAGCAACGGCTGGATCAGTTTTTACCCAAGATTCGGCTTCATCTTTTGATTTTGTGTTGAAAATAAACATTCCTCGGTAATCACGCTGGTTTTTTTCTAAAAATGGTCCGGCAACGATGATCTTTCTTTCTTTGGCTAGTTTACCGATGTTTTCCATGTGGCCTTTCATCAGATCTGCTTTTTTTGTTTTATCTTCAATTTTTGCAGTTCCGGTGGTAAGCATTACAATGGTGTATCCTTTCATTCCATACTGATCTGCGCCTAACGAATCGGCTAATTTCCGATTATAGGCATTTTTTTGATCGGAAGAACTTCCGTTTTTCCCCGGAGTTCCGGGCTTTCCGTCTGTGCCTTTTTTGTGGACTACACAAGAAACGAAAAGGAGTGAAGTGAGAATAAGTAATAATATATTTTTCATCATATTGAGATTTTTTTAATTTTTAATTCTCAAAAATTCTTTTGCTAATTCAATCATTTTCGGATCACCGGTGTATTTTCCGTGTTCATCTGAAAGTTTTACCGTAGGAATCCACTCTTTGTTTGGAGCTTGTACTCCGATTAATTTCATGACGATATTCATTGGTTTTAAACCGACATCATTCGTAAGGTTGGTTCCTATTCCGAAAGAAATTCCGATTTTTCCTCTGCAGTAGTTGGTGATTTCTTCTACTTTTTCAAGATTTAATCCGTCAGAAAAAATAATATATTTAAATAAAGGATTAATTCCGTGACGTTGATAATGGGCAATTGTTTTATCTGCAAATTCTAAAGGATCCCCGCTGTCATGGCGAACTCCATCGAATAGTTTTGCAAATTTCTTGTCAAACTGCTGGAAGAAAACATCAGTGGTGTAGGTGTCTGAAAGTGCTACTCCTAAATCTCCGCGATAAACATCCACCCAATGTTCCAAAGCTAACTCGTTAGCCATTTTGAAACCATACTCTGCTGCATGGAACATAAACCATTCATGAGCATGAGTTCCGATAGGTTTTACCCCATATTTCATTGCGAAATGTACATTTGAAGTTCCGATGAACGTAGAATCTTTTTTCTGTGTTAAAGCTTCCATTACCAAGTTCTGAACTTTATGAGAGTGTCTTCTTCTGGTACCGAACTCAGCAAATGTTACTCCTAATTTATTTAAAGAATCTGCTTTTTCAAGCGTTTTGCTCAGGACGACTTCGTTGGAATCTCTTTCCATATGATTCATTTCATAATGAAGCTCACTGATTAATGCTAGTAAAGGAACCTCCCAAAGAATTGTTCTGTACCAAAGTCCTTCAACGGTGACGGAAAGATCGTTTCCTGTTTGTACAATTTTTACTTCAGACGGGTCATAGTGATAACCTTCGAGGAAATCCAAATATGGTAAATCTAAATATGGACAGGTTTTAGATAAAAACTTTTTCTCATCTTTTGTAAGTTTCAGTTCTGCCATTTTATTGACGATTTCTCTTAAGGCGTGATCAAATCCTTCCGGAAAATGATGTTTCCCGCGGTTGATAAATTCATATTTTACAATCTGGCTTGGAAATAATTTCACCACGGCGTTTTGCATGGTGATTTTATAGAAATCGTTGTCGAGAATAGAGTTAAGGTGGATGTTTTGCATATTGTGTAATTTTAACGCAAATTTAAATATTTAAAAATAAAAATCGCCTAAATGTAAGGCGATTTTTGAAATAATATAAATTTCTATGTGGTATTTGTTATTTTCCAAGATAAGAATTGTACATCCAAACTTCTTTTTCCTGTTCTGTAATATAATCGCTCATCTGAGAATTGGTTCCTTCGTCTCCTGCTTTTTCGGTAATGTCTAAAAGTTCTCTTTGCAGGTCAATAACTACCTTGAAAGAATTTAAAATAATTTCAACGCTTTTGTTTCCGTCACTTACTTCCTTACTTTCTTTAATAGTAGATACGGTAAGATATTCTGAGTAATTGTGGGCAGGAGTTGCTCCTAAAGTTAGAATTCTTTCTGCGATTTCGTCAATTTTTAAAACTAAGCTATTATAGAGCTCTTCGAATTTTGGATGTAAGGTAAAGAATTGTTCTCCTTTGATATTCCAGTGTGAGCCTCTTGTATTTTGATAAAAAACAGAATAGTTGGCTAAAAGTACATTCAGTTTTTCTGAAATGTTTTTGCAGTCGGCCTCATTAAGACCGATAATGTTTGCATTTTTCATAAGTTTATTTTTTATAATAACAAATTTACGGAGCTTCTCGCTGAACGCTCATTAAAACTGATAGTTTAAAACTATTTTTATAAATGAATATTTATGTTGTTATCAATCGTGATGCCAATTCGGGATTAAGTAATTTTTAAATCTTCTCAATATTTATTTCTAACTGCTTGTTAATTAAAAAAATATTACTATTTTTGCACCCTAAAATAAAAAGCAATTAAATGCCTACTATTCAACAATTAGTAAGAAAAGGAAGAGCCACGCTTGCCAAGAAGAGCAAATCGGCTGCCCTTGATTCTTGTCCACAAAGACGTGGTGTATGTACGAGAGTATATACTACTACACCGAAGAAACCAAACTCTGCACTTAGAAAAGTAGCAAGGGTGAGACTTTCTAACGGTAAAGAAGTGAATGCCTATATCCCGGGCGAAGGACATAATCTTCAAGAGCACTCGATAGTATTGGTTAGAGGCGGAAGGGTGAAAGACCTACCGGGAGTACGTTACCACATCGTAAGAGGTGCATTAGACACCGCTGGTGTAAATGGAAGAACACAGAGAAGATCTAAGTACGGTGCTAAGAGACCTAAACCAGGACAAGCTGCTGCAGCTCCTGCAAAAGGAAAGAAAAAATAATCATTAAATAAGGTACAGAAACAATGAGAAAGACGAAAGCGAAAAAAAGACCGTTGTTACCAGATCCAAAGTTTAATGATCAATTGGTAACAAGATTCGTAAACAACCTAATGCTTGACGGTAAGAAGTCAATCGCATTCAAAATTTTCTATGATGCATTGGATATCGTAGAAACTAAAAAAGGAGAAACTGAGAAAACTGCACTAGAAATCTGGAAAGATGCATTAACAAACGTTATGCCTCACGTAGAAGTACGTTCTAGAAGAGTAGGTGGAGCTAACTTCCAGATTCCAATGCCAATCAGAGCGGATAGAAAAATTTCTATGGCAATGAAATGGTTAATTAGCTACTCTAAAAAGAGAAATGATAAGTCTATGGCTTTGAAATTGGCTAATGAAGTAGTAGCTGCTTCTAGAGAAGAAGGTGCTGCTTTCAAAAAGAAAACAGATACTCACAAAATGGCGGAAGCTAACAAAGCGTTTTCACACTTTAAATTCTAATCTGAAATGGGTAGAGATCTTAAATTTACAAGAAATATTGGTATTGCTGCTCACATCGATGCAGGTAAAACTACCACTACAGAAAGAATTTTATTCTATACAGGTGTAAACCACAAGATTGGAGAAGTTCACGACGGTGCTTCTACAATGGACTGGATGGAGCAGGAAGCAGAAAGAGGTATTACTATTACTTCTGCTGCAACTACTTGTTCTTGGAATTTCCCAACAGACCAGGGAAAACCACTTCCAGAAACTAAACCTTACCACTTCAACATCATCGATACACCGGGACACGTTGACTTCACAGTAGAAGTAAACAGATCTTTGAGAGTATTGGATGGATTGGTATTCTTATTCTCTGCAGTAGATGGAGTAGAGCCTCAGTCTGAAACAAACTGGAGACTTGCTGACAACTACAAAGTTGCTAGAATGGGATTCGTAAACAAAATGGACAGACAGGGTGCTGACTTCCTTAACGTGGTAAACCAGGTTAAAGAAATGTTAGGATCTAACGCAGTTCCAATCGTTTTACCAATCGGTGCTGAAGAAGATTTCAAAGGTGTAGTTGACTTAATTAAAAACAGAGCGATCATCTGGGATGAAGCTGGACAAGGTGCTACTTTCGAGGTAGTTCCAATTCCGGAAGATATGAAGGATGAAGTTCTTGAATACAGAGAGAAATTAGTAGAAGCTGTTTCTGAATATGACGAAACTTTGATGGAGAAATTCTTCGAAGATCCGGATTCAATTACAGAAGAAGAAATCAATGCTGCATTGAGAGCTGCTACTATCGACTTATCTATTATCCCAATGACTTGCGGTTCTTCGTTCAAGAATAAAGGAGTACAGTTTATGTTGGATGCAGTATGTAAATATTTGCCTTCTCCATTGGATAAAGATGATATCAAAGGTACTGACCCAAGAACTGATGCTGAAATCACAAGAAAGCCATCTGTAGATGAGCCTTTCGCAGCATTAGCATTTAAGATTGCTACTGACCCGTTCGTGGGAAGATTGGCATTCTTCAGAGCATACTCTGGAAGACTAGATGCAGGTTCTTATATCTTGAACACTCGTTCAGGAGATAAAGAAAGAATCTCAAGAATCTATCAGATGCACGCTAACAAGCAAAACCCGGTAGAATATATTGAAGCTGGAGATATTGGTGCAGCGGTAGGATTCAAATCTATCAAAACTGGTGATACAATGTGTGACGAGAAAAACCCAATCGTTCTTGAATCGATGGTTTTCCCTGATCCGGTAATTGGTATCGCTGTTGAGCCTAAAACTAAAGCTGACCAGGATAAAATGGGTAACGCTCTAGCTAAATTGGCTGAAGAAGATCCTACGTTTACGGTAAGAACTGACGAAGCTTCTGGACAAACGATCATCTCTGGTATGGGTGAGCTTCACTTAGATATCATTGTTGACCGTATGAAAAGAGAGTTCAAGGTTGAAGTAAACCAAGGACAACCTCAGGTAGAGTACAAAGAAAACTTAACAAAAGTTGCTCAACACAGAGAAGTTTACAAAAAACAATCTGGTGGTAAAGGTAAATTTGCTGACATTGTATTTGAACTAGGACCTGCAGACGAAGGTAAAGTTGGTTTAGAATTCATCAATGAGATCAAAGGTGGTAACGTTCCTAGAGAATTTGTTCCTGCAATTGAAAAAGGATTTAAAGCTGCAATGAAGAACGGTCCATTGGCTGGTTTCGAAGTTGAAGGTATTAAAGTTACTCTTAAAGATGGATCTTTCCACGCGGTGGATTCTGATGCACTTTCTTTCGAAATGGCTGCTAAATTAGGATTCAAAGAAGCGGGACGTGCTGCTAAGCCGGTAATTATGGAGCCTATTATGAAATTGGAGGTTGTAACTCCAGAAGAATATATGGGTAACATCATTGGTGACCTTAACAAGAGAAGAGGTACGATCAGTGGTCAGGAAGAAAAGAACGGTGCTGTTGTAATTAAAGGTTCAGTTCCACTTTCTGAAATGTTTGGATATGTTACAACTCTAAGAACACTTTCATCAGGAAGAGCTACTTCTTCTATGGAATTAGAGAAATACCAGGCTACTCCTCAAAACGTTGCTGACGAGATCATCGCTAAAGCAAAAGGTTAATTTTTAAAGTACAAGAAATGTCACAAAGAATCAGAATAAAACTTAAATCTTACGATTATAACTTGGTAGACAAGTCTGCTGAGAAAATCGTAAAAACGGTAAAGGCTACTGGTGCTGTTGTAAACGGTCCAATTCCATTGCCAACGAACAAGAGAATCTTCACGGTGTTGAGATCTCCGCACGTAAACAAGAAAGCAAGAGAGCAGTTCCAATTATCAGCTCACAAGAGACTAATGGATATATACTCTTCTTCTTCTAAAACTGTTGATGCTCTAATGAAATTAGAACTTCCTTCAGGAGTTGACGTAGAAATTAAAGTGTGATAATTGAGCCTTTGGGCTTATCATATTGATATAATCCCTTTTCGAAAGAAGAGGGATTTTTTGTTTAGATTTTACTTAGAATTTTTAGTTGCGTGTAAAAAATATTAATAGTGAATATTGTGTAATATTTTCCATTTGTAAGACTGATAGAAATTAAATAAATCAATATTTATTGATATTTTATTTGGAGATTTTCAGATTTATTTTTAGCTTTATTTTACTAAACAAAAAAATATTTACATCAGGAAAAAATTATTATTAATTGCGGTTTTAGGAGCAGCGGGCATTGTAAGTGCAAAATCAAACATTAAATCTTCTAATCTTGATGAATCAAATGAAATAGCGATCACGAAAAATGATGCTCATGAATCTGAGTTTTCAATGGCGTTGTTTCGATACGGGTATTTGTATCAATCATCTTGCGGTACATATTTTACAATGACCTCAGAAATACTTATTTCAGACATGACTGATAGCCAATATGAGCAATATTGGGATAGCGTGGTAAGTGCTAATGATGAACTATGTTCTAACCAGGGGCCTAAAGATTACGAGTATTTTGTTTCAAATGATAAAAAATGATACGACTGGCATTTATACTTTTTTGCATTGTAAGCTATAAATCATTACATGCGCAGTCTGATAAAGCTCAGCTTAAAATTGCTTATCAGATGGTCCTTTCTTCCAAAAAAAATGATCAGAGCGGCGATGACTCACGACGTGTTTACAATTATTCGCTTCTTTGCAATTCAGAAAAATCGGTCTACGCTGACCCTGCCCTAAAAGATTTTTATAAAGTTTTAAGGAAGAACAGAATACAACAGCAGACACCTGATTTGAGCAGAGATTTTTATCCAAAATCAAAAAGCAGTGTTTATAAGGATAGACAAAATCTGGTTGCAACTCTGCCTATCGGGAGTAATCTTTATACATTTCCAGAGCCCAATTTAAGATGGGAGGTCATACCTAATGAGAAGAAAGATATTTTGGGTAATACTTGTTTTAAAGCAAAAACTCTCACCGACACAGGTAAACTGTACTATGCATGGTATTGCCCCGAAATCTCAATTCCTGACGGACCGTTTCGTTTTAAAGGCCTCGCCGGAATTGTTTTGGAAGTGCATAATGAAGATAGTACTTTAATGATAGAGGCAGTGAAAATAGAAAAATCAGATGAAATAATCGAGCCCATTGCGTATGCAGGCGCTATAGACTTAAGTGATAAAAGCACTTTTCTGAAAAAACGAAGTGAGTTTATTGAAAATCCGAATTCTGAGAGATTTTCCTCACCGTATAAGGCATATACTCTCGACGGAAAAGAGATCAAAGCAGACCGCAGAAAATCATTAAAGATTACTGAAAGTATTTTACTGGACTAATACAATTACAATACTACCCTTTTCGAAAGAAAGGGTAGTACTGTTAAATAAACATACATTATACATAAACACTATTATGTATTGCAAGGTTCTAAATTTTTTGTATATTTACTCAAAATATACAGAATGAAAACAGTACTATTATTTTTAATGTGCATAACGTTGCCCCTAACTGCACAGACTCACAGGTTTATTTATGAATATCATTACAAGATGGATTCTACAAGTGTCGAACCTCGAAAAACAAGCATGGTTTTAGATGTCAATCCGGAAGATGTGAAATTTTATAATTACGATTTTGTACTTACAGATTCAACAAACAAAACCAAAGGGCAAAATCATGTGATCTGGGATGATACTCCGGCAATCACAAGAAAGAGAAATTCGGATGTGAATGTAAATTATATTGTTTTGCAGAATATGTTTGCTGTAGAGACTCAGGATAAGATAAACTGGAATCTTCAGAATGAGACCAAAACTTCAGGTAATTATTCCTTACAAAAAGCAACCACAAAATTTGGTGGCAGAAACTGGACGGCCTGGTTTACAAAAGAGATTTCCCTGAACGAAGGACCTTATAAATTCCGGGGCTTACCGGGAATGATTTTTGAGATTTATGACGATAAAAATAATTTTAAATTTTCATTGGTAAAAAGCTATAAGCTCAATAAAACATATGACACATTTGGTATTCTTGAGAACTTCGGAGGTCAGAAACCGGTAAAAATTCCCGAAAGCAAACTTAAAAAAATGATGCTTGATCATTATAATGATCCTTTGCATGAATTTAAAGAACACATTAAAAACAATACAGATCCTACAGCTAGATTTATGGTGATGGGAATTGAAGTAAAAAGCCCTGAACAGATGAAGGAACTCTCTGAAAAAGTGCAGGACAACATCCGTAAAACCAATAATCCTATCGAAATAGATAAAGCCATCAGATATCCTGAAAAATAAAAGTAACTCTGCTGAATTCGGCGGAGTTTTTGTTTCTTTACGATAAAAGTTCTAAACAATGTCAAATTCAGATAAAAGTATTTTTGAAAGATTTGCCAATTGGGCAACCAAATTTACAGGAAGTTCTTATGCATTCTTAGCTGCAGTCGCAATTGTTGTTATTTGGGCGGTTTCCGGTCCGGTTTTTCATTATTCCGAAACTTGGCAGTTGGTCATCAATACTGGTACAACCATTATTACTTTTTTGATGGTTTTTCTTATTCAGAAATCTCAGAATAAAGATTCTAAAGCGATTCAGATCAAATTAAATGAATTGATTGCTGCTAACGAAAAAGCCAGCAACCGAATCGTTGATATTGAAGATTTAACCGAAAAAGAACTCGACCAACTTCACTGTTATTATGAGAAGCTTGCAGATTTTGCAGAAGATGATGAAGACATCCATGCTTCACATTCTATTGATGCAGCAAAAAGAAATCAGGATAAAAAACACGATGCATTCCGAAAACGACATGACGAATGGCTTACCAAACAACAGTCTGAGGAAAGCAGAGGGTGAATTTATCACATTAAAGTGTTTTTTTAGATGAAAGTAATCCGGGTTAATTTTTTTCACGTTACTTTTGTGATTAGAGTTTTCGTATGATGAAATTTTTATTTTCAATTCTGATACTTTGTTCAGCTTTAGTTTTAGCACAAACCAAAATTTTGGGCGATTTTTCGATGAAACCGTCTTCATATTCTGCAAAGGTCTTTGAAAAGAGCAATTTTAATATTTATTATCAATTTAAATTTTTAAAAGATATTAAACTGTCTCAAAATCCGAGAGAAGGGTTATGTGTATTGCAAATTGGCGAAAACTATTCAAAATTCAGCGATGTTAAAATATTAAAGACCGATTCTCTGTTTGAAAAATTTTCTCATCTTGATAATAACGGAGCCAAGGAAATGAATCAACTTTTAATGTATAAACCTTTATGGGAAATGGAAAGTCTGAAATCTTCTGCAGACAAAAAGATTATTTACCAAAAAAGATACAAAACTAAATATCAATATGAAGAACAGCAGCCGGAATTCACATGGCAGCTTCATAACGATTCAAAAAAAATTCTTAATTACAATTGCAAGAAAGCAACCGCAAAATACAGAGGAAGAGAATATATAGCATGGTATGCCTCAGAGATTCCTGTAAATAACGGTCCTTACGTTTTTGAAGGATTGCCTGGTTTAATATTAGAAATTGAAGATTCAAATAATAAATATCATTTTACAGCAGTTGGAATTGATAAAAAGCCAATGGATATTTATTTACGAAACGATAAAGAAATTCTGAAAATAAGTCGTGAAAAATTCAGAGAAGTTGAAAAAACATATCATGATAATCCGGGAGCTTTTCATGGGAAAGCTTTAAATGCAGATGGTTCACCAATGATTATAAAATCCAAACCATTACTTTATGATCCTTTCGAATTAGAATAAAAAACAAAGCCTTACAAACTCTGTAAGGCTTCATTTTTAAAATTATCTTTTCATAAAATAATCGAAATAGCTACAGCTTCCCGAAAGTTCTCTCGCCGTTTCGGTATCAGAAAACTGAGATTTCAGTTGAGTAAAATAGGTGCGATATTTCTGATTTTTTAAATTGTCCATCTGCTTTTGATGAGCATCGTTTTTCTCAGACCATTTCGGGTCAGAATAATCAATATTGGCTTGATGTTTTGCTTCATACTGATAATATTTACCCTGTTCTGCACTTGCCATCTGAAAAAGTATTCTCGCTTTCTGTTCTCTGTCGGCTGTAAGATCAAATGCTTTTTTATAATAATTGATGGCTAAATCAAAATTATCAGGTTCGATGAAAGTTGTGTACGTGAAATTCTTGTAATAATACTGATATGGATTTTGTCTTTCGGTTGCCCAGAAATCATATTTTCCGCCGTTGCTGTTATCAACATCCATTACGAAAAGTTGTCTGTAATATCCTAAAATCGAAGTGTTGTACAAAACATTTCCGATTAGCTGATTGGCTTTGGCAGCTTTTGCATCTCTCCCTGTTCCTATTTTTTTTAGCTGAACCAATGCATCGGCTAATTCAAGCTTATTCATTTTAGTTTTGATGAAAGGGAAGGCAGAATAATCTTCTGCTTTCATACTTTCTGCATCCGAACTTTGGAAGCTTTCCCAAACATTATGTCCGAAAACCAGATTCGGAATATTATTGTAGCCGTCGTAATTCGAGCCATCGTAAACCAGTTTTTCATAATTGCCGGTTTCAGGATTGTATCTTTCATAATTCTCTCTTGGAATTCCGGAAAATTTCAAAGCTTTTTGATAATAAGCTTTTGCTTTATTAAAATCGGCTAGTCGCATGGCTCTGTCTCCGTAAATATCGGCAAAAAACGCATCAATGTCTCCTACATTATCCAGGTTTTTAGCAATGATTTGCTGCTCAAATTGTGTTTTATTCGGTTTTCTGTAAAATTCTTCAACACTTTTTACCAGGCTTGAGTTCGGATTATATTGCAAGTCGGAAAGCTTATTATTCATCAGGAAAGACTTTCCGTCTTCACCTTGCAAGAAATAACGGTTTGCCAACACATCTTTCAGAAAATCTGCTGTCGATGGAGCTTCGCCATAATAATCGTACTCATTTGCTTCTGTGCTGTCTTTTTTTACAGGCTCTTTTTCAACAAAATATTCGGCATAATCTTTCATTAAATGGTCCTCATAATCTGCATCGATTTTGGGTTGAGAGACAATATCATTCAGAACTTTCATTCTCTTGATTTCTTCAAGATACTCAGGATTATTGGTTTTAATATCTGCTAAAATATCACTGCTTTCTTCGTAATCTTTTTTCAGGAATTTTAAATAAGCGTCTGCAATCTGCCAATATTCGTCAGTGGATTTTTCTTTAGTTTTAGCCGTAAATTTTTCTAAGTCATCGATAAAGTCTTTCTGGTTTTGATCTTCAGACCAGTAATAGGAATTATTTTTAACGAAAGTTGGAATTCTGTCCGGGTTTTCAAAAAGCTCATCATTACTTTGGTCAGCTTTGTCATTTGTTTTATCAGATTTTTTTCCACCAAAAAGATTTTTAAAGAAGAGAACAATTTTCTGCCAGAAACTCAGTTCCTTTTTCTTGACTTCTGTCTTTTCTGTTGTCGTTGCTGCATTGTCTTTTTTATCTGCAGTTTTTTCTGAATCTTTTGAAGCATAATAATAGGTCGGAAGATAATTTCTTTCCAGTTCATTGATGCTTCTTGCAGCCATTACTTTAAGGATTTCAGAATTCGGATCGATTTCGTACATCTTTTCCATCATCGGAATCGGATTCGTAAAATCTTCGTATCCTAAAAGAAAATACGCCATGTTTTTTTCTTCATTGGTTCCTGCTCTTTTCATAATGTTGTTGAAAGAAGCAGAATCTGAAAGTTTCATCGAAACAAATGACGACTCTTTACGGCTTTTTGAGTTCATAAAAACCTGAAAGAAATTCCAGTTGGCCTCATTTCCCAATTGAAGACCTCTTTGAGCTCCTGCTAACTGATCAAGTGCCATATAATAAGGCGCACCTTTTAATTTGATGGGCTGAACATAGGTTTTGAAAGCCTGAACTGCCGCATCATAATTTCTTGTATAATGATTAAATCTAACCAATTGATAACCGTAACGCTGTTTAATTTCGGGATTTTTTGCTGCGTTGTATAGTGAAGTTAGTGCCGAAATGGTTTTGTTGTAATCTAGTTGCGTTGCATTTTTATCATTTTCGCTTTCCCGATAATAAAAAGAATCTGCACCTTCCACGAAATTAATTCTCATGTAAGGTTCGAGATATTTTGCTTCAATTAAATAATCGACAGCTTCACGGTATTTAGCATAAAAGCCATTTCCTAATTTTTTTAAAAGCTGATTATTGGGTATTCCTTTTTTTAAGGCATTCAAATCATTCAGGCTGATTTTGTTCACCAGATAATCGGTCTCGGAATAGCTCATCTGATTGCCAAAGAACTTTCGCCACGACTCAATATTTTCATCAGGAATCTGAGAGGGCTTATAGTTGGTGTAAAATCGATCAGAATAATTATGTAAAAAAGGAAGATACGATTTGTCTTTTATAATACTTTGCATAAAAAGATTAAAATAATCATGATCCGGATCAGACCAAGCGCAGGCTTCGGTTTTTGTAAAGAAAAACGATGCAACAGCAATGCTCAGGATATACTTTTTCATATTGATATAGGTGTTTTTATTTGTTTTTTTGATTTCCACAGATAAATTATTATTAAATAGAAATAAAATCTGTGCAAATCTGTGAAATCTGTGGGGTTTAAAGATTTTAGTTTAGCATCAAAAATTCCTGCCCTCTACAAATTTACTATCTAATTGATAATATATAATGTTATAAGTGTCGATTTTTTTATCTAAAAACTGAATGGCATTTTCAAGTTGATCTTCAGAAATTTCTTCGATTTTTATTTTAAAACCTTTGTTAAGCAAGTTTCCAAAATAAAATCCGTCTTTCAGAATCTCGGCTTCACTGTCGGAAATCTTTTTGAAGTCAGGATTGTTTAGATCTTTTATCGAAAGTGCATTAATAAGTTTATGTTTTCCCAAATGGTTGGTGACAATTCCCCAAGAATAAATAGGGAGAGCAACTTCAATTTTCTTTATCGGATAATCTTCCAGTTTTGCTAAATAACTTTTCAGAGTATTCAAATCTAAAATCGAATTTTTATCTGAATTTTCCAAAGGCGAAGAAGTAGAATAGCACATCAGATACACTTTTTCAACGGGCGGAATTCCTGTGAGGTTTTTGTCCTTTACCTGATGAAGCCGCAAAGTGCAGGTAATTTGTTTTTGTGAAATTTTTTTCAGCTGTTTTAAAAATTCAAAATAATCATCTTTCGTTCCGGAAGTCCAATCACAGTCAATTTGAATTTCCTGGTTAACTTTAAGATGATAATCTGCGATTTTCTTTAGAATTAAATCATTTATTTTTTCTGCCAGAAAAGGTATTTCTTCTTTCTGTATATTAATAAAACTTCGGTTGGTTATGAAAATTGTCGGAATGATTTCTTTTCCTGTTTCAAAACTTTTATCTTTGGTAATGACGGCAACAGGCTCAAATTTCCCACTTAATTTGTCAACATCAAAAAATCTCACATATAATGAAAGAGCATTGGTTTTATCTAAGGCTTTTTTTTCAATATCATTAAGTTTAAGATTGGTCTTCCAGTAATAGAACGTGTAAGGATGTTTTTCTTTTTGGCTGCAAGAAGTGATGAACAGAAAAACAAAAAGATAAGATAGAACTTTCATTATTTGTAAAGAATACTTTCACAAGGGCAGTTCATTTTTGCCATGTCTGAAACGGGGCAACAATCATTTGATTTTTTTATATTCCCTTTTTCGTCGGTAAGGTAGATTTTTTCTTTGTTAAACTTTACGTAAAAAGTTTCGTTGTAAGTTTTGAAATGTACCTTCATCACTTCTGGGTTGTATTTTCCGGCATTGATTTCTTCTTTGGTTTCTCTTCCATCTGCCTGATTAATCTGCAGAAAACCGAAGTGCACGTTTCCGTTTTTCTTTACATCAAGATAATAAGCTGGAGTTCCGGAACCGCTCGCTCCGTCATCGATATTAAAATCTCTTTTTCCTGTAAAAGGAATCTGTGTCTGTGAAAATAATGCTGCACTGAAGCAGAACAGGATGATGGCAAAAATAGCTTTCATAGATCTTTTTTCTCAAAATTAAAAAATTATTCAGAACAATTTTGTTTCAAAAATGATGCAAATCTGCTAAATGATTAAAAATCAAAATATTTTACATGAAATATTTGTCAAATTAAATTTTATTCATAAATTTGCACACTCATTTTAGGGGAGGAGTATGCCTAAATTCAAACTTAGTAATTACTTGAGTGCCCGAAAAATGACAGTGAACCCAAGAAAATTTTATAACATATTATATAAATAATGTCAGGTATTATTGGTAAAAAAATCGGTATGACATCTTTGTTTGACGAAGCGGGGAAAAACATTCCTTGTACAGTTATTCAAGCAGGTCCATGCTCGGTTTTACAGGTCAGAACCATTGAAAAAGACGGTTATAAGTCAGTTCAATTAGGTTTCGATGACAAGAGTGAGAAGAACGTTGGTAAAGCGTTAGCTGGTCATTTCAAAAAGGCTGGTTCAGCTCCTAAAGCTAAGTTGGTAGAATTCTACAGAGAATTCGTAGACGAAGTAAAAGTAGGAGAAGAAGTAAAAGTTGATTTGTTCTCTGAAGGAGAATATGTTGACGTAACAGGAACTTCAAAAGGTAAAGGCTTCCAGGGTGTTGTTAAAAGACACGGATTTGGAGGTGTAATGCAGGCAACTCATGGTCAGCACAACAGACTTAGAGCTCCAGGTTCTATCGGTGCTGGTTCAGACCCTTCAAGAGTATTCAAAGGGATGAGAATGGCTGGAAGAATGGGAGGTAAGCAGGTAACTGTACAAAACCTTCAAGTATTAAAAGTGGATCAAGAACAAAATCTTTTAGTAGTAAAAGGTGCTGTTCCGGGAGCTAAAAATTCTTATGTAATTATCAGAAAATGGAACTAGTAGTATTAAATACATCAGGAAAAGAGACCGGAAGAAAAGTAACTCTAGACGAAACAGTATTCGGAATTGAGCCAAATCAGCACGCGGTTTACTTAGAAGTAAAACAGTACCTTGCTGCACAAAGACAAGGGACTCATAAAGCAAAAGAAAGAAGCGAAATCACTGCTTCTACTAAAAAACTTAAGAAGCAAAAAGGATCTGGTTCTGCTAGATACGGTGATATTAAATCTCCAACTTTCAGAGGTGGGGGTAGAGTATTCGGACCTAAGCCAAGAGACTACAGATTCAAATTGAACAAAGCTCTTAAGAGATTAGCTAAAAAATCTGTTCTTTCTCAGAAAATGAGAGATAACAGCATTAAAGTATTAGAGGCTTTCAATTTCGAAACTCCTAAAACTAAAGAGTTTATCAACATCAATAACGCTTTAGGATTCGAAGGTAAAAAATCTCTTTACATCTTAGATGAAGCAAACAAGAATGTTTATTTATCTTCAAGAAACCTACCTAAGACTAAAGTTCTTACTTACAACGAAATTAGCTCTTATGACCTAATCAACGCAGGTGAGATCGTATTCTTAGAAGGTGCTATCGAGAAATTCCAAGAAAATTTAAAGAAATAAGTCATGTCTATTATTATTAAACCAGTTATCTCAGAAAAGGCTAATTACCTTACAGATTTAAGAGGTTCTTATTCTTTCTTAGTAGATACTAAGGCGAATAAAATCCAGATTAAAAAAGCTGTTGAAGCGGCTTACGGTGTAAAAGTAGCAGACGTTAACACAATGATTTATGCTCCGAAGGTTTCTTCGAAATACACTAAAAAAGGTCTTCAAGTAGGAAAGACAAACAAATTGAAAAAAGCGGTAATCAAACTTGCTGAAGGTGAGGTTATCGATATTTTTGCTGTAAATTAATTATTAATTATAAATAATAGTAATGTCTGTTAGAAAATTAAAACCTATCACCCCGGGACAGAGATTCAGAATTGTAAACAATTTTGAGGAAATTACTACCAACAAACCAGAGAAATCTCTAACAGTTGGTATTAAAAAGTCAGGTGGACGTAACCAAACAGGTAAAATGACCATGCGTTACACCGGAGGTGGACACAAAAAGAAATACAGAATTATTGACTTCAAAAGAAACAAAGCAAACGTTGAAGCAACTGTAAAATCTGTAGAATACGATCCAAACAGAACTGCATTTATCGCTTTATTAGAGTACGCAGACGGAGAGAAGAGATATATCATCGCTCCAAACGGTATTAAAGTAGACCAAAAAGTAGTATCAGGTGAAAGCGTAGAACCAAACGTAGGGAACGCAATGAAATTGAAAAACATTCCATTGGGTACTGTAATTTCTTGTGTTGAAATGAAGCCTGGTCAAGGTGCAATTTTAGCAAGAAGTGCTGGTTCTTCAGCTCAACTTACTTCAAGAGACGGAAAATATGCAATCATCAAATTGCCTTCAGGAGAATCTAGAATGATCCTTACTGAATGTATGGCAATGATTGGTTCAGTTTCTAACTCTGATCACCAATTAACGGTGTCAGGTAAAGCTGGTAGAAGCAGATGGTTAGGTAGAAGACCAAGAACAAGAGCGGTTGTAATGAACCCGGTTGATCACCCAATGGGTGGTGGTGAAGGACGTTCTTCTGGAGGTCACCCAAGATCTAGAAACGGTAAACCATCTAAAGGTTACAAAACTAGAAAGAAAAACAAAGTGTCTAACCGTTACATCGTATCTAAAAGAAAATAATTATGGCAAGATCACTTAAAAAAGGACCGTTCATTCATCATACTTTAGATAAGAAGGTTCAGGCAAATATAGAGTCTGGTAAGAAGACAGTTATCAAAACTTGGTCTAGAGCATCTATGATCTCTCCGGACTTCGTAGGACAAACTATTGCTGTACACAACGGGAAATCTTTTATCCCTGTATATGTTACAGAAAACATGGTGGGTCACAAGTTAGGCGAATTTTCTCCAACAAGATCTTTCAGAGGTCATGGTGGTAACAAAAACAAAGGAAGCAGATAATCATGGGATCAAGAAAAAGAGAAAGTGCATTAGCACGTAAGTTAACAAATCAGGATGTAGCGAAAGCGTTACACAATGATTGCCCGTCTTCTCCAAGAAAAATGAGATTAGTAGCTGATATCATCAGAGGAGTAGAAGTAGAAAAAGCTTTAAGCATTCTAAAATATTCTAAAAAAGATGCGTCAAACAAATTGGAGAAAGTTCTTCTTTCTGCAATGGCAAACTGGCAAACTAAAAACGAAGGTGCTGATATCGAAGAGGCAAACCTTATCGTTAAAGAAATTTTTGTAGACAGTGCAAGACAATTGAAGAGACTAAGACCAGCTCCACAAGGTAGAGGGTACAGAATCAGAAAAAGATCAAACCACATTACACTAATCTTAGGTACAAAAGAAAAATAATCAAGGTATGGGACAGAAGACAAATCCAATTGGTAACAGATTAGGTATCATCAGAGGATGGGATTCTAACTGGTTTGGCGGAAACGATTATGGAGACAGAATCGCGGAAGACTACAAAATCAGAAGATACCTTGAAGCAAGATTATCTAAAGGTGGAATTTCAAAAATCTATATTGAAAGAACACTTAAATTAGTAACAGTTACAATCACTACTGCTAGACCGGGACTGATCATCGGTAAAGGAGGTCAGGAAGTTGATAAATTGAAAGAAGAGTTGAAGAAATTGACTAAAAAGGATATTCAAATCAACATCTTCGAAATCAAAAGACCTGAGCTTGATGCAGTATTGGTTGCAGACAGCATTGCTAAGCAAATCGAAAACAGAATCTCTTACAGAAGAGCTGTGAAGATGGCAATCGCTTCTACAATGAGAATGGGTGCAGAAGGTATCAAAGTTCAAATCTCTGGTAGATTGAACGGAGCTGAAATGGCAAGATCAGAATCTTTCAAAGACGGAAGAATTCCATTGTCTACTTTCAGAGCAGATATCGATTACCATATCGGTGAAGCTCTTACTCAATACGGAAAGCTAGGAGTAAAAGTTTGGATTATGAAAGGTGAAGTTTACGGTAAAAGAGAACTTTCTCCATTAGTAGGACAACAGAAAAAAGCACCAGCTGGAGGTAGAGGCGAGAGAAATGACAGAGGTGGTGACAGAAAACCAAGAAGAAATAATAACAACAATAACTAAAATTTTAGATAGAAATTTTGAATTTTAAATTACCGTTACTTTTTTAAAATAGAAAAATCTAAAATCTAAAATCTAAAATCTAAAAATTTAGAAATTTATGTTACAACCAAAAAGAACCAAATTCCGTAGAGTTCATAAGATGAAAATGAAGGGGATTGCTCAGAGAGGTAATCAACTTGCTTATGGTACTTTCGGAATCAAAGCTACAGAAGGAGCTTGGATCACGGCAAGACAAATTGAAGCAGCTCGTATCGCTGCGACAAGATATATGAAGAGAGAAGGTCAACTATGGATCAAAATCTTCCCGGATAAGCCAATTACTAAAAAACCTGCGGAAGTACGTATGGGTAAAGGTAAAGGTGCTGTGGAATATTGGGTAGCTGTAGTAAAACCAGGTAAAATTATGTTCGAAATCGGAGGGGTATCTTACGATATCGCTAAGGAAGCTTTAAGACTTGCTGCACAAAAATTACCGGTAGTTACCAAATTTGTAGTTGCGAACGATTTTGTTAAACCTCTTTAATCTCTGAATACAATGAAAAAAGCTGAAATTAAAAATCTAAGCGCGGGAGATCTTCAAAACAAACTAGCTGAAGCTAAAGCTGAATTCACAAAAATGAAATTGGCTCACAAAATCAGCCCACTTGAAAACCCGATCCAAATCAGAGATTTGAGAAAGACAATCGCAAGATTAAACACTGAGTTAACTAACAAACAATAATTTCATTTTACAATGGATAGAAATTTAAGAAAAGAAAGAATCGGAGTGGTTTCCAGCAATAAAATGGAAAAAACTATTGTTGTTAGCGAAACTACAAGAGTAAAGCACCCGATGTACGGTAAATTCGTTTTGAAAACGAAAAAATATACTGCACATGACGAGAACAACGAGTGCAACGAAGGAGATACAGTTTTAATTTCTGAAACTAGACCTTTGAGTAAGAGCAAGAGATGGAGATTAGTAAGAATCATTGAAAAAGCTAAGTAATAATGTTACAAACAGAATCAAGATTAAAAGTTGCTGATAACACAGGTGCGAAAGAAGTACTAGTTATTAGAGTTCTGGGAGGAACCAGAAGAAGATATGCTTCAGTTGGTGATAAAATCGTTGTTACAATCAAAGATTCTACACCATCAGGAAACGCTAAAAAAGGTCAGGTATCTAAAGCTGTAGTAGTAAGAACTAAAAAAGCAGTGAGAAGAAAAGATGGTTCATACATCAAATTCGAAGACAATGCTTGTGTATTACTAAACGCAGCGGGAGAAATGAGAGGAACACGTGTTTTCGGACCAGTTGCTCGTGAGTTGAGAGACAAAGAATATATGAAAATCATTTCATTAGCTCCTGAAGTACTTTAATATTTAAAATTTTAAAAAAAATGTCAAAGTTAAAAATAAAAAGAGGAGATAACGTAATCGTAACTACAGGTAAGAAAGGTCTTAAAGGTAGCACAGGTGAAGTTATTGAAGTGATCAAAAAAGAAGGAAGAGACCCTAGAGTTATCGTTGCAGGACTTAATATCGTTAAAAAACACGTTAAGCCTTCAGCTTCTAACCCTCAAGGAGGAATCACTGAGAAGGAAGCTTCTATTCATATCTCAAACGTAGCTTTAGTTGGTAAAGACGGAAAAGCTATCAAAGTAGGTTACAAAATCGAAGGAGATAAGAAAGTAAGAATCAACAAAAAAACGGGTGAAACTTTATAATTTTAAATAACACATGGAATATATAGCAAGACCCAAAAAAGCATATAAAGAAACGATTATTCCAGCAATGATGGAAGAATTCGGATACAAATCAGTAATGCAGGTACCAAAACTTGAGAAAATTGTTTTATCTCAAGGTTTAGGAGACGCTACTGCTGATAAAAAAATCATCGATTATGCTGTAGAAGAACTTACAAATATCACTGGTCAAAAGGCTGTTGGTACAATCTCAAAGAAAGATGAAGCTGCTTTCAAATTAAGAAAAGGTATGCCTGTAGGTGCTAAGGTAACTCTTAGAGCAAACAAAATGTACGAATTCTTAGACAGACTTACTTCTTCTGCTTTGCCACGTATTAGAGATTTCTCTGGTATTAAAGCTGAAGGTTTCGATGGTAGAGGTAATTATAACTTAGGTATTACTGAGCAGATTATCTTCCCTGAAATCGTAATCGACAAAGTAAAGAAAATCCAAGGGATGGACATTACTTTCGTTACTACTGCGAAAACAGACAAAGAAGCTAAAGCATTATTAACTCACTTCGGTTTACCATTTAAAAAGAACTAAGAAATGGCTAAAGAATCAATGAAAGCGCGTGAGCGCAAAAGAGAAGCACTAGTTGCTAAATACGCTGATAAAAGAAAAGCTTTAAAAGAAGCAGGTGATTACGAAGGACTTCAAAAATTACCAAAAAATGCTTCTCCTGTAAGATTACACAACAGATGTAAACTAACAGGTAGACCAAGAGGATACATGAGAACGTTCGGAATTTCCAGAGTAACTTTCAGAGAAATGGCAAACAACGGTCTTATCCCGGGAGTTAAAAAAGCTAGTTGGTAAGCAATAAAATTCTACAGCTGACTTCTATATTTTTATAAGTCAGCTGTATTTTAATAAATAGAGTACAAAATTAAGTCGGGGTAGAGGCAGAGAAAAAAATAAATAGTATTATTTTTTTTTGTATTTTTGCACCCGCTCAGGAAAATTATTATTTCTTGGGAGACTAATCTTCATTTTGGCTATGTTTATTAGAATAAAATGAAATTAAAAAAATCAAAGTGATAATTAAGTTGTTGAGATACTGCAGGTAAGGGAATCAGGTGAAGAAATATTCGGAACCATATAGTCTTTAATCTCCAAGTCTTTTCAATACTGGTTGTCATTAAACCAATAATTTAAAACAAAGAAATGGTAACAGATCCAATTTCAGATTTCCTAACTAGAGTAAGGAACGCACAAAGCGCAGGCCACAAAGTGGTGGAAATTCCTGCATCGAAAATCAAAAAGGAGATTACTAAGATTTTATTTGATCAAGGGTATATCTTAAACTACAAGTTTGAAGATAACGCTGTTCAGGGAAACATCAAAATCGCTTTAAAGTACGACAAGCAAACCAACAAACCGGCTATCAAGTCTATCCAAAGAGCTTCTAGACCAGGTTTGAGACAGTACAAAGGTTCAGCTGAGCTTCCAAGAGTACTAAACGGTTTGGGTATTTCTATCATCTCTACTTCTAAAGGAGTAATGACTGACAAGAAAGCTAGAGAAGAGAAAGTAGGCGGTGAAGTAATCTGCTATGTTTATTAATTTTTAATCAAAGGAAAATGTCAAGAATTGGTAAAGCAATTATAACAGTTCCCGCTGGTGTTACCATCACTGAGAAAGAAAGTGTAGTAACAGTAAAAGGTCCTAAAGGAGAACTTTCTCAGGAGCTTACAGAAGGAATTACTATTGAGCAAAAAGATGGAGAACTGAACGTAAACAGACCATCTGATGCTAAACAACACAAAGCGCTTCACGGTTTATACAGAGCGTTGATCAACAACATGATCGTTGGTGTTTCACAAGGTTTCGAAAAGAAACTGGAATTAGTAGGGGTAGGATACAGAGCAGCTCATGCAGGTCAAAAACTTGAGTTGGCTTTAGGATTCTCTCACGGTATCGTTTTAGAACTTCCAAACGAAGTGAAAGTTGATACATTGACTGAAAAAGGTAAAAACCCAATTATTACTTTAACGTCTCACGATAACCAACTTCTAGGGATGGTAGCTGCAAAGATCAGATCTTTCAGAAAACCTGAACCATACAAAGGAAAAGGGGTAAGATTCGTAGGAGAAATTGTTAGACGTAAAGCTGGTAAATCTGCTTAATAAATTTTAAGAAAATGGCACTAAGTAAATTAGAAAAAAGAATCAGAATAAAAAGAAGAGTAAGAGGAAAAATCTCTGGATCTTCTGAATTGCCAAGATTATCTGTATACAAGAGTAATAAGGAAATTTACGCTCAGTTAATCAACGATAAAGACGGTAAAACTTTAGTATCAGCTTCTTCAAGAGAGAAGGGGGTAGATGCTAACGGAACAAAAAGTGAAGTTTCTGCTGCTGTAGGTAAAGCAATCGCTGCTAAAGCTCTTGCTGCAGGAATTGAAAATATTGTATTTGATAGAAACGGATTCGTTTACCACGGAAGAGTAAAAGCTCTAGCTGATGGTGCGAGAGAAGGTGGACTTAAATTCTAATCATTAAATTTCGGAAATATGTTAGGACTAGATAATATAGAAAGAGTAAAACCGGGAGGATTAGAACTTAAAGATCGTCTCGTAGCTGTTAATAGAGTAACAAAAGTAACTAAAGGAGGTAGAGCTTTCGGTTTTTCTGCTATCGTTGTGGTAGGAGATGAAGCTGGAACGATCGGTTTTGGTTTAGGAAAATCTAAGGAAGTTGCATCTGCTATCGCTAAGGCTGTAGAAGATGCTAAGAAAAACTTAGTAAAAGTTCCTGTAATGAACCACACGATTCCTCACCAGACTACTGCTAGATACGGTGGTGCAGATATCTTCTTGAGACCTGCTTCTCACGGTACAGGGCTTATCGCAGGTGGTGCGGTAAGAGCGGTATTAGAATCTGCTGGTATTCACGATATCCTTTCAAAATCTAAAGGATCTTCAAACCCTCACAATGTGGTAAAGGCAACTTTCAAAGCATTGTTAGACATCAGAAGACCAGAAGAAATCGCAAGAATGAGAGGAGTTTCTCTAACTAAAGTGTTTAACGGTTAATAATTAAAACAATGGCAACAATTAAAGTAAAGCAAGTAAGAAGCGCTATTGGTAGAACAAAAACCCAAAAGAGAACGCTTGAAGCATTAGGATTTAAGAAACTTCACCAAGTTGTAGAACACGAAGCTACTCCTTCTATCTTAGGAATGATAGCTGCAGTTAGTCACTTACTTGAAGTTCAAAAATAATTTTTAAAATAATTTTAAAATGAATTTAAACAACATAAAGCCAGCTGCAGGATCTACTTTTAATTCAAAAAGAATTGGTAGAGGTCAAGGTAGCGGAAAAGGTGGTACTTCTACGAAAGGTCACAAAGGTCAGAAAGCAAGAGCTGGTTATTCTCAGAAAATCGGTTTTGAAGGAGGTCAGATGCCTTTACAAAGAAGATTACCTAAATTCGGTTTCAAAAACGTAAACAGAAAAGAATTTAGAGGTATTAATCTTGATACGATTCAGACTTTAATCGAAAATAAATCTATTTCAGGAGATATTACAAGAGAAGTTTTGATCGAGAACGGATTAATCACTAAAAACGAATTAGTGAAAATTATGGGGAGAGGTGAATTGAAATCTGCGGTTTCAATTTCTGCGGACAAATTCACTAAATCTGCTGAAGAGCTTATTGCTAAAGCAGGTGGAAAAGCAATTACCTTATAATAATTACTAATGAAAGAATTTATACAAACCCTCAAAAATATTTGGAGCCTTAAAGAACTTAGAGATAAAATTCTCTTTACTTTAGGTATTATCCTTGTGTATAGATTCGCATCTTTCATCTCACTTCCTGCAATTAACCTTGCAGAGGTAGGTGATCTCTTAGAGCATTATAAAAATCAGGGCGGTAACAAGCAAGGAGCAGGTCTCCTTGGCTTGCTTTCGTCGTTTACGGGGGGGGCTTTCAGCCACGCTTCTGTGATGGCGTTAGGTATCATGCCTTATATTTCTGCTTCTATTATTGTTCAGTTGATGGGGATGGCTATTCCTTATCTTCAGAAACTTCAGAAAGACGGAGAATCGGGTAGAAATACACTGAATCAGATTACCAGATGGTTAACGATCGGAGTTTGTCTTGTACAGGCGCCTTCTTACTTAACGTCAATCACTCAGTTGTTCTTACCTTATGCTCAGTTCCAGTCTGCATATTTTGTAGACCCTAATTCTGTTATGTTCTGGTTGCCAAGTATTGTTATCTTGGTAGCAGGTTCTGTATTTGCAATGTGGTTAGGTGAAAAAATTACCGACAAAGGTATCGGAAACGGTATTTCTATCTTAATCATGGTAGGAATTCTTTCAAGACTACCTGAAGCATTCGTACAGGAAATCGCAGTACAAAACGGAAAAGGAGGATTGGGTTCAATCATGATTCTTGTTGAAGTAATATTCTGGATGTTGGTGGTTCTTTTGGCAGTAGTATTATCTGTTGCAGTAAGAAAAATCCCTATTCAGTATGTAAGCAGAGCTCAGGCAAGAGGAGGTGTAAACAGAAATCTTATGCAGGGAGCAAGACAGTGGATCCCGTTGAAAGTAAACGCAGCCGGTGTAATGCCGATTATCTTTGCTCAGGCATTGATGTTTGTACCTGGCTTGCTGACCAAGTTTGACGAGTCCAACACTTTTCTTGCAGGTTTCAAAAATGTATTCAGCTGGCAGTACAATGTATTGTTTGCGTTATTGATTATTATCTTCTCATTCTTCTATACTGCAATTACAATTCCGGTAAACCAGATGGCCGATGATCTTAAGAGAAACGGTGGTTTGGTACCAAAAGTAAGACCCGGTAAAGAGACGGCTGATTATTTAGATGATATTTTATCAAAAATTACCTTGCCAGGTGCAATATTTTTATCTATCTTTGCAGTCCTTCCAGCAATAGTGCATGGAAGTCTGGTTCAGACAGATGCGTTCGCCTTATTTTTCGGGGGAACTTCGTTGCTAATTATGGTTGGCGTAGTACTAGATACTGTTCAACAGATTAACACTTATCTGCTGAATCATCATTATGATGGCTTAATGCAGTCTAAATTATCAAGATCGACTGGATATTAATTTATGGCAAAACAAAAACATATTGAGCAGGACGGTGTTATTACCGAAGCTCTTTCAAATGCACAGTTTCGTGTAGAGCTGGAAAATGGGCATGTTCTTATTGCGCATATTTCAGGGAAGATGAGAATGCATTACATTAAACTATTACCTGGTGATAAGGTAAAATTAGAAATGTCTCCTTACGATCTTTCGAAGGGGAGAATTACATTTAGATATTAAAACAAATGCCAAATGGAATCTTCTGATCTCCATTTGGCTCTTGTTAAAAATAAATATTTTCAAATGAAATCGCAAGGTTACATTTGCTCATATTAAAAAACAAATATTTTCAAATGAAAGTTAGAGCATCAATTAAAAAAAGAAGTGCTGATTGCAAAATCGTTCGTAGAAAAGGCGTTCTATTTGTAATCAACAAGAAAAACCCAAAATTTAAACAAAGACAAGGCTAAATTATGGCGAGAATTTCAGGTATTGATTTACCAAAAAACAAAAGAGGTGTTATCGGTTTAACTTACATCTACGGAGTTGGAAGAAGTACTTCTTCTGAAATCCTTAAGGCTGCCGGTATCAGCGAAGACAAGAAAGTCAACGAATGGAATGACGATGAATTGGCTGCAATCAGAACTTATATCTCAGAAAACATTAAAGTAGAAGGAGAATTGAGATCTGAAGTGCAATTGAACATCAAGAGATTGATGGACATAGGGTGCCAACGAGGAATACGTCACAGACTAGGATTACCTTTAAGAGGCCAGAGAACGAAAAACAACTCTAGAACCCGTAAAGGAAAGAGAAAAACTGTTGCTAACAAGAAAAAAGCTAGTAAATAATCGTTAGGAATTATGGCAAAACAAACTAAAGTAGTTAAAAAAAGAAAAGTAAAAGTTGAAGCTATTGGTGAAGCTCATATTCAGGCTTCTTTCAATAACATCATCATTTCTTTAACAAATAAAAACGGAGAAGTTATCTCTTGGGCATCTGCCGGTAAAATGGGTTTCAGAGGTTCTAAAAAGAATACTCCATTTGCTGCTCAAATGGCAGCTGAAAATTGCTCTGCTGTAGCTCACGAAGCTGGTCTTAGAAGAGTTAAGGTGTATGTGAAAGGTCCTGGTGCAGGTAGAGAATCTGCCATCAGAACGATCCACAATTCAGGAATTGAAGTTAGCGAAATCATTGATGTGACTCCTATGCCACACAATGGATGTAGACCACCAAAAAGAAGAAGAGTATAACAATGCATTTGAAATTTGATATTTTATATTTGAAATTCTCTATGAATCATCAAATCTCAAATCTCAAATCTCGAATCTCAAATCTTAAAAATTATGGCAAGATATATTGGACCTAAAACTAAGATTGCTAGAAAGTTTGGTGCTGCAATCTACGGAGATGATAAAAACTTCGAGAAAAGAAAAAACCAACCGCCAGGACAACACGGTCCTAACAAAAGAAGAGGTGCTAAAAAATCAGAATATGCAGTTCAGTTAGCTGAAAAACAAAAAGCTAAATATACTTACGGTATTTTAGAAAGACAGTTTGCTAATCTATTCGATAAAGCACACAGAAGTAAAGGGGTAACTGGTGAAGTTCTTTTGCAACTTTGCGAGTCAAGACTGGATAACGTTGTTTACAGATTAGGTTTTGCTAAAACAAGAGCTGCTGCAAGACAATTAACTACTCACAGACACATCACTGTGAACGGTGAAATCTTAAACATCCCTTCTTATTTAGTAAAAGCAGGTGACGTAATCGCTGTAAGAGAAAAATCTAAATCTCTTGAAGTAGTTGCTGATGCTTTAGCTGCAAAGGCTAACTATGAGTGGTTACAATTCAACGATGAGAAAAAAGAAGGTACTTTCGTATCGGCTCCTGAAAGAATCCAGATTCCGGAAGACATCAAGGAACAGCTTATCGTCGAACTTTACTCTAAATAATTTTTTAATCAAATTTTTGCTCAACCCAACAATATGGCAATTTTACAATTCATAAAACCCGATAAAGTAATTCTACTTAACTCTGATGAATTTAAAGGTCAATTCGAATTTCGTCCTTTAGAACCAGGTTTCGGGCTTACAATCGGTAATGCTTTGAGAAGAGTGTTGCTTTCTTCTCTGGAAGGATACGCTATTTCATCTATCAAAATAGAAGGTGTAGAGCACGAATTTTCAACTATCCCTGGAGTAATCGAAGACGTTACCGAAATTATTCTTAACCTTAAGCAGGTAAGACTTAAAGCTACAGCAGAAAACCAGGCTTCAGAGCAGGTTGTTGCTAAAGTTTCAGGTAAAACTGTAGTTACTGCAGGAGATTTGGGACAGTCTATCAACGGATTTGAAATTTTGAATCCTGAGTTGGTAATCTGCAACCAAAACTCTGATGTTACTTTTGAAATTACGTTCAACATAGAAAAGGGAAGAGGATATGTTCCTTCTGAACAGAACAAGTCAAACAATGCTCCTGTAGGAACTATTGCTATCGACTCTATCTTTACGCCGATCAAAAAAGTACAGTATAGTATTGAAAATTACCGTGTAGAGCAAAAAACAGACTACGAAAAACTTGTATTAGATATAGAAACTGATGGTTCCATCAGCCCTCAGAATGCTTTAACTGAAGCTTCTAAGATATTAATTTATCACTTCATGTTGTTCTCTGATGAGAGAATCACTTTGGAGACTGAAGCAGTGAAAGCATCTATCCAGTACGATGAAGAAACGCTTCATACAAGACAATTACTGAAGTCTAAATTAGCAGATATGGATCTTTCTGTAAGAGCCCTGAACTGTCTGAAAGCAGCTGAAGTAGAAACTCTTGGAGAGCTTGTTTCTTACAGTAAGTCTGATTTGATGAAATTCAGAAATTTTGGTAAAAAATCTTTGACAGAACTAGAAGAATTGGTGCATTCAAAAGGTCTTAACTTCGGTTTCGACGTTGCAAAATATAAATTAGACGCTGATAATTAAATAATAATGAGACACGGTAAAAAATTCAATCACTTAGGAAGAACAGCTTCTCACAGAAGCGCTTTACTTTCTAATATGGCTTGTTCTCTAATTGAGCATAAAAGAATCAACACTACTGTAGCTAAAGCTAAAGCTTTAAGAGTATATGTTGAGCCTCTATTAACTAAAGCAAAAGAAGATACTACTCACAACAGAAGAATTGTTTTTTCATATCTTCAAAATAAAGAAGCGGTTACTGAATTGTTCAGAACTGTAGCTCCGAAAATCGCTGAAAGAAACGGTGGTTATACAAGAATCATCAAAACTGGTTTCAGACCTGGTGATGCTGCAGATACTGCTTTGATCGAGTTAGTTGATTTCAACGAGCTTTACAATCCTAATGCTGAAGAGAAGAAGACTACAAGAAGAAGCAGAAGGTCTACAACAGCTGCAAAGAAAGAAGCTGTAGTTGCTGAAGCTCCTGTAGTAGAGGAAAAAGTAGAAGAGCCAAAAGCAGAAACTACTGATTCTACAGAAGAGAAAGCTGGAGAATAATATTCTTACAGATATATAAAAAAACCGCTCAGATTTCTGTGCGGTTTTTTTTTGCTTTAAATTTTAGTTCTTTCAAGTTCGATGATATTATTGCCCTGATGAATAATTAAGCTGTCTCCTTTTACGGTGGCTGTCATATCATCTTTTTTATAAATCGTTTCATTTACTTTAGCTTCAGATTTTTCCAAAACAAATGTTTTATTGTTATTGGTGATAGAAACGGTTCTGTTTTTAGGATCATAATTGAAAACTACTTTTACCAAAGATTTGTCAGTAGCTCTGTAAACATAATCTGTCTTTATACTTTTCTTACCGTTAATGTCGGTATTATATGCAATCGTAGAATCAACAGCTCCATTATCAGCAAGGATTTCGGTGTTTGCAGAATCAGATTTTATAATTCCTTTATTTCCTTCTGTCGATTTTTTACAACTTGATAACGAAAACATCAAAATGCCAATCGATAGGATAAGTTCTTTTTTCATTGAGTTTATTTTTGATATTATTATTTAAATTAATTATGAATTGCCCAATTTTTTTTTTTAAATTTAATAAAAACAAAAAACAAACCAATAGCCTCAACTCAAAATTCTATTATTACACAAAAGTGTAATTGTTTTTATTTTGTTTTCTGTTGAAATTTGTCTTTACAAAACAAAAAGTATGAGCATTTCAATCGTCATAGTAGAAGACGAAAAAAACTACAACAATGCGTTGAAGAAAGTTATCGATTATCAAAATGATATGATGGTGGTTGCTCAGTTTTTTGATGGAAATACAGCTCTTAAAAAATTATCAAATATTTCTCCGGATGTAGTAATGATGGATATCCAACTTCAGGATATGCTTGGTATTGATATTATAGGAAAGCTGAAAAAAGAAATGCCAACAACCCAATTCATCATGTGTACAAGTTTTGAAGATGAAGAAATGATTTTCAATTCTCTAAAAGCCGGAGCAATGGGTTATCTTATAAAAGGCGAAAGCATGGATAAAATTCTGAGCTCTATTCGTGATGTTTACAATGGCGGAGCTCCAATGAGTTTTTCAATTGCTAGAAGAGTTTTGTCTCATTTTGAAAAAAAAGCTACTGAAAAAAAAGACTTCGAAGAGCTTACGAAACGCGAAACCGAAATCGTAGAACTCTTATCGCAGGGACTTTTATACAAAGAAATTGCAGATAAAATATTTGTAAGCATTGATACCGTAAAAAAACACGTCGGAAATATCTACAGAAAACTTCACGTCAATAACAAAGTGGAGGCTATTAATAAATTTAACCATTTTAAAAACTAGAAATCATGAAAAAAATTTATCTTTTATGTACAGTTTCTTTTTGTCTGACCATAATAGGATGTACTCAATGCTCAAAAAAAGGTAAATCTAATAATCTTATTGAGGAATCATGTACTGAATTCACAAGGTTTTTACATATTGTAAAGGAAAGTTGTGGTACTGAAAGTGTGGCTACAAATCTTGAAAATTTGAATATTGACGTAGATATAAGAAGCAATTTTAAGAAAACTATTAATTATCCTATTTGTACAGCACAGTTTAATAATGACTCTAAAATCTATAGTGATATTAGTCCAAATACTACTTTCAAGCTAAGCTATCCAATTTTTAAAAAACTTGTTAAACAAAAAGTAAATGAGAATTTCACAAAAGTTACTTTTAGTTATGTAGTAGTTTCAGAAGAATTTTTGGATGATTGCAAAAAGCATCTTAGCACAATAAATGATGCAGCTGACATCAAAAGACTTGAAGGTTTGAAAGGAAAACTCTATTCTATAATTACCTTTAGGCATTCTGATAGCACTAAGAATGAAAGCTATCTTATTTTTGATTTAATGAAAGAACATAAAATTAATATTACAAAAACTAATCTCGACCAATATTATAATAATTTTAGAAGCAGTTCAATTGCAAATGATATTAGGAAGATTGATACGGCGAATACTGAAGTAACGAGCGGAGTAGTATATGATTTAAAGACAACTCAAGACTATCTCCAACTAATCGACTATTATTTTGTTAACTGTGAAAATAAAAATGTAGATATTTTAAGGTTTGAGATTTGTTATGGTACTAAAAACTATAATAATACAAAAAATGCTATTTATTTTGCAACGATACCTGAAGAGAAAGGTGTAATATTAAATTCGCATTTTCCTTATTTTGACCAAGGTAGTTTAGAGCCATAATGCTTTTAAAAATATACTATATTGTTTTTCTAATTACTGTTGTAAAATCGATTATGATTTTGAGGAAGAATGCTTTTTTTTCTCAAAATCTTTTTTTTATTTTTTTAGTAGTAAATTTTATCATTGATTTCTTGTCAGAAATAAATTTTATAACTTCAAAAGCAATTCAATACAATTATTTGAATGTATTCAATATAGTTTTTTTTGTTTTTTTTTACTTCAAGCAAATAAAGAGTAAATTTTTATTGATTTTAATACTAATCAGCACTTTAATTTGTATATATTTTACAAGTCATTTTTTTTATTTTGATAGATACAATTTAAGTTTAGCAATAATATATTGCGTTGCAAATGTTTTTTATGCACTTTATTGGATTAATTTAAAATTAAACAATGTATCGGAAATAAAAATTATAGATGATCCAATTTTTTGGATCTCAATATCATTGTTGGTTTGGAGTTGTTTTTTCTTATTTAGAATTATTCCGATGTATTTACTGGACGAAGAAGACAAACGGTTTTTAAAACTTTTAAAAAACATACTGTTAATAATAAATATCCTTGTCTATACATTAATTTATATAGGACTTAGAAAGTATAACCAAAAAAAAGATGAAATCTCTACCTTCTGAAATAAAGCTTACTTATATTATAGCAATATTATTAATTATGTTGCTTATTATTTTTGTCATTTTTATAGTAATTACATACAACAGAAAACAACTTCTCTATCTCAAAGAAAAACAACTTCAAGAATCAGAATATCAAAATCAGCTTCTCCAAAAAGAACTCGAAAAACAAAAATCTATAAAGCTTGAAAGAGAGCGCATCTCTCATGACATGCACGATGATCTTGGAGCAGGAATTTCGGCATTAAAGCTTCAGGCAGAATTTTTAAAACAGAGAGCTGAAGATGAAGATTTAAAAAGCGACATCGATGAACTTCTGAAAACTTCTGAAGAAATGAATATCTCAATGAGGGAAATGCTTTGGAGTCTGAATTCTGGTAATGACACATTGGGAAGTTTTATAGACTACTCAAAAATATACGCACATAATTTTCTTAAAAAAACAAAAATTCAGCTGGACATTGAAGATAAAAATGTAATTTCTGAAACTACCATTACCGCAGAACAAAGGAGAAATTTATTCTTATGTTTAAAAGAGGCACTAAATAATGCTTATAAGCATAGTCAGTCTAATCAACTAAAACTATCGTTTATTCAAAAAGATAAAGAATTCATGATGAAAATTTCTGATAACGGAATAGGAATCAATAAAGAAAAATCTGAAGGAAACGGTCTTCGAAATATGAAACGGAGAATGCTGGAACAAAACGGGCATTGTGAAGTTAACACTGGGAATGGTACTCATCTGTTTTTCAGAATGCATTTATAAAATAGAGCTGAATCTTTAATTCAGCTCTATTTGTTGTATTACATATTTACATGATAACAAATTTCCACGCCATTAACATTAGTGCATAACCTAATGCAAGTAGCGGGTTCAAAAGCTTGAATTTTAAACTTTGCATCAATAGTGAGTGATTCCTTTTCTTCTTCACCAATTTTTTTAATCGATTCATTAAGAATCTGCTCAATTAAAGATCTTCCAAATGAATCGACTGTGTGTACATTTTGCTTATGATCATCAATGTACTTTTTAGATATATTTGCCATAATTTAATTTTTTTCACCTACTCTTTCAAAATTGCAGTTTTCGGCTCCCCTGATTAATATTTTTATAAATATTAACATGACAAAGTTGGAAAGTTTTTAACTGTATATCAATTACCCTTTTTCGTTATTTTAGAAAGTGAGATATTGCATAAAGTAATCATCATTAGTGTGTAGATATTCTTTTTGCTTTAAAGTTATTTTTGAATATATTTTAATTAAATAAAATTTAACTCAGATAAATACAGAAATTACCTCTTCCATGCATTCAAAATTTAAATTTTGATTAAATTTGTATAAACTATAAAATAGATAAAAAATGAGTTACATTTCTTACATAGAAGCGAGACAAATTTTGGATTCAAGAGGAAATCCTACAGTTGAAGTTGATGTATTTACGGAAAGCGGTGCGATGGGCCGTGCTGCTGTTCCTTCCGGTGCATCTACGGGAGAGCATGAAGCAGTTGAATTGCGTGATGGCGGTTCAGAATGGATGGGGAAAGGTGTTTCTAAGGCTGTAGAAAATGTAAGAGAAGTAATTGCACCGGAATTGGTGGGACTTCCTGTTTTTGATCAGAATTTGATTGATCAGATTATGATTGATTTAGACGGATCAAACAACAAAGGAAACTTAGGGGCAAATGCGATTCTTGGAGTTTCTTTGGCTGCTGCAAAAGCTGCTGCAAACGAATTGAAATTACCTTTATACAAATATGTAGGTGGTGTGAATGCAAATACACTTCCTGTTCCGATGATGAACGTTATCAACGGTGGTTCTCACTCAGATGCGCCGATTGCTTTCCAGGAATTTATGGTAATGCCAGTAAAAGCAGATTCTTTCTCTCACGCTTTGAGAAAAGGGACTGAGATTTTCCATAACCTAAAATCGATTCTTCATTCAAGAGGCCTTTCTACGGCGGTAGGTGACGAGGGAGGTTTTGCACCGACTTTCACTGGTACGGAAGACGCTTTGGATACTTTGCTTCAGGCAATTGAAAAAGCGGGCTACAAGCCGGGCGACGATGTAATGATCGCATTAGACTGTGCTTCTTCTGAATTCTACAAAGACGGAATCTACGATTACAGAAAATTCCAGACTCCAGATGCGGCTCAGTTTACAAGCAGCGAGCAGGTTTCTTATTTAGCGGAGTTAGTAAACAAATATCCGATTATCTCTATTGAAGATGGTATGCAGGAAAATGACTGGGAAGGCTGGAAAATGTTAACAGATAAAATCGGTGACAGAGTACAGTTGGTAGGTGACGATTTATTCGTAACAAATGTTGAAAGATTGTCAAGAGGAGTAAAAGAAGGAATTGCCAATTCAATTTTGGTAAAAGTAAACCAAATCGGTTCTCTTTCTGAAACGATGGCTGCTGTACAAATGGCTCAGCACAACAAGTTCACGTCAGTAATGTCTCACAGATCTGGTGAAACTGAAGATTCTACAATTGCTGACTTAGCAGTAGCAATGAACTGCGGACAGATTAAAACAGGATCTGCTTCAAGATCAGACAGAATGGCGAAATACAACCAGTTATTGAGAATTGAAGAAGCTTTAGGTGAAACTGCAATTTTCCCGGGGTTGGATGCTTTTAAAATCAAAAGATAATTAATCGAATTTATAAATAACGGCAAGCGATAATTTTAGTTTGCCGTATTTTATAATTAGTAGTATATTTAGAAACAAAATAAATAAATAATGTCAGACAACAAAGTAATATTGAATTACGCAGGTAATTCGTATGAATATCCAATCGTGGATAGCACTATCGGAGACAGAGGGATCGATATTTCAAAATTAAGAGACCAGACAGGTTTAATCACGTTAGATTTAGGTTATAAAAATACCGGAGCTACACTTAGCGACATCACTTATTTAGATGGGGATCAGGGAGAATTATTCTACAGAGGATACCCTATCGAGCAGATTGCTGAGAAATCTAACTTCACAGAAGTAATGTATCTTTTGTTACACGGTGAATTACCAACTACAGAACAGTTCAATACCTTTAACGGTAACATCAAAAAATATAATTTCGTAGCAGAGGAGATGAAAAAAATCATCGATGCTTTCCCTCGTTCTGCTCACCCAATGGGAGTTTTATCAACTTTAACTTCCGCTTTAACGGCTTTCAATCCGAAAGCAGTTAACGTAAATTCTAAAGAAGAGATGGATTTAGCTGCTGAATTGTTGATTGCTAAATTTGCTCACCTTGCAGCTTGGACGTACAGAAAAACTTTAGGCTTACCGCTTAACCACGGAGACAACAGCTTAAATTATGTAGAAAACTTCTACAAAATGGCTTTCAGATTACCAAACGAAGAGTTTGAAATTAACCCTGTGGTAACTGAAGCTTTAGATAAATTATTGATTCTTCATGCAGATCATGAGCAAAACTGTTCTACTTCTACAGTAAGAATGGTAGGTTCTGCACACACAGGTCTTTTCGCATCTGTTTCTGCAGGTATTTCTGCACTTTGGGGACCACTTCACGGTGGTGCGAACCAAGCGGTTATCGAAATGCTTGAATTAATCGAAAAAGATGGAGGTGACGTATCTAAATATGTTGCTAAAGCTAAAGATAAAAACGATAGCTTCCGTCTAATGGGATTCGGACACAGAGTGTACAAAAACTTCGATCCAAGAGCAAAAATCATCAAGAAAGCTGCTGATGATCTATTGAACGCACTTGGAATTCAGGATAAAGCGCTTGATATTGCAATGCAATTGGAAAAAGTAGCATTGGAAGACGAATACTTCGTAGAAAGAAAGCTATATCCAAACGTAGATTTCTATTCAGGAATCATCTACAGAGCATTAGGAATCCCTACAGAAATGTTTACGGTAATGTTTGCATTAGGAAGACTTCCGGGATGGATTGCTCAGTGGAAAGAAATGAGACTGAAAGGAGATCCGATCGGAAGACCAAGACAGGTTTACCAAGGAGCTCAAAAGAGAGATTATATCGATATTGCAAACAGATAATATTGTTTTCTCAAATAATTATAAATCCCAAAGCAAAGCTTTGGGATTTTTTGTTTTCAATATATAATTCAAAATTTAACAAAGATTTTGTCCTTACAATTGTTAGGATTATCATTAATTCTATCTGAAATTTTTAAGTTCATCAGATGAAATTAGTAAAGATTCTTTAATTTTCAAAACTATTTAAAAACTCTTTAGTTTAGGCTAAATAAAAAGCTTTTCTCTTCACTATCGTTTGATTATATTTGCTTAATTCTCATTATATATGAAATCGTTCTATTACTTGCATTACACACAGGCACACTTACAATATAAGAGCGATTGCATTTGACCTTTAGAATAAAAATTTCTACAAATGAAATTAAATATTAAAAACGAAACAGGAAGGCTAAGATCGGTGGTTCTAGGACAACCTAATTCTATGGGAGCAGTTCCTACATTAGAAGAAAGTTATGATGCAAAATCATATTATACGATAGAGCACAATATGTATCCTAAAGAAGAGGACATCATCAACGAAATGAACGCTTTTGAAGCTGTTTTGAAAAAATATGATGTTCAGGTTTTCCGTCCGGATATAATTGAAGATTACAATCAGGTTTTTGCAAGAGATGTGGCTTTTGTGATTGACGATAAAATGATTATTTCTAATGTCATCGCAGACAGAGCAGACGAGCAGGAAGCTTACAAAGAAGTCTTCGAAGAAGTTGCGTGGAGAAAAATTATCAACCTTCCCGAAACCGCACATATTGAAGGGGGGGACGTTATAGTCTGGAATGATTTTCTGTTCATCGGGACCTGTTTCAGTGAAGATTACAGAAACTATAAAACGGCAAGAACCAACGAATATGCCATTGAAATTTTAAAAGAATATTTTCCGAAGAAAAGAATCATCGATTTGGAATTAAAGAAAAATGACCAGATTCCATATGAAGGAATTTTGCATTTAGACTGCACATTCAATCCGGTTGGTAAAGATAAATGTATCATTTATAAAGATGGTTTTGTGGATGAAAGTGATTATAATTTAATCATCGATATTTTTGGAGAAGAAAATTGCTTCCATGTAACTTCGGAAGAAATGTTTGAGATGTTCCCTAATATTTTTTCGATTTCTCCTGAAGTAGTTGTTTCAGACAAAGCTTTCACTAGGATGAACAATCATCTGAGAAATGAATGGGGAATAACTGTTGAAGAAATTCCATACAGAGAAATTTCTAAAATGGGCGGTTTGTTGAGATGTTCCACGATGCCGTTGGTGAGAGACTAAAAGGATTTAGTAGTTTGGAATTATTGTACTCAGTAAAATTATATCAATGAATTTTAAATTAATTATTCCTTTAATATTCATCATATCTTGTTCAAAAAAGATAGAAAATGCTCCTGATAAAAATTTTTATCAGAATTGGGAAAACTTGGAAATTAAAACTGACCGCCAAACAATTACTGTTTTTAAGCTTTCAGATTCAATGGAATATGAAAATATAATTTATACTAAGGAATTTTATGATATTCCTCCTCAGTATAAAATCAAAAAAGTTCAAAAGTATAAAATGCATGTTACCAATGCTGAAAAAGATAGTTTGGCAAAATATATATATGCTTCTGTAACAGATCCTAAATTTATAAACAATTTGGCGACTGATTATGTGGGTAATGTCAAGTTGAAGTTTAGTAAAGAAAACATGAATTTGGTTTGCGAATATAAGTCTGTTGGGAATTGGACTGAGGTTTCTGAGAATACAAGAAAAATTTACAAACTCATCAAAGCAAAAGGAGAAATTTCAACACAATAAAAAGCTTTTGATAAATTAAAAATAATAACTGAACTATGCAAACAACAGATACAGTACTAATGATAGAGCCAATTGCATTTGGATACAATGCAGAGACGGCAGAGAATAATTATTTTCAGGTAGAGCAAAAAGGTGCAGATATTCAGTCGAAAGCTTTGGCTGAGTTTAAAATTTTTGTTGAAAAACTGAAAAGCAAAGGCATTAATGTAATTTCGATAAAAGATACCATTGATCCTCATACACCAGATTCCATTTTTCCAAATAACTGGGTAAGCTTTCATAAAGATGGTAAAGTGGTTTTATATCCGATGTTTGCATCCAATAGAAGAGTGGAGCGAAGAGAAGATATTATTGAAACCATAAAAAATCAGGGATTCGAAGTTGCTGAAATTGATGATTGGTCGTTGCCGGAAATTCAGGGACATTTTCTTGAAGGAACGGGAAGTATGATTTTCGACCACGACAATAAAATTGCTTACGGTTCGGTTTCTTTGAGGTTGGATGAAAATTTATTCAGAGAATTTTGTGCAAAATATGATTTCACACCTGTGGTTTTTCATTCTTTTCAGACAGTGGGAGAAGAAAGGCTTCCGATTTATCATACCAATGTCATGATGTGTGTCGCCGATAAATTTGTAGTAATCTGCCTTGATTGTATCGACAATGAACTGGAAAGGAGTAAAGTAATTGAAACCATAAAAAATTCAGGAAAAGAAATCATCGAAATTTCTGAAGCGCAGATGCAACAGTTTGCAGGAAATATGCTTCAGGTTCAGAATCAGGAAGGCGAAAAGTTTTTGGTCATGAGCCAGACTGCTTATCAATCATTAAGTAAAGAGCAGATTTCCAACATTGAAAAATATTGTGAGATTATTTATTCGGATCTGAGTACAATTGAAGTGAACGGCGGTGGAAGTGCACGTTGTATGCTTGCTGAAGTCTTTCTTCCCAAAAAATAAATTGAAATCATTTCAAAAAAATAAAGCTCCTGTTAAAGTTCGACTGGAGCTTTTTTATTAATGGTTTCTCAGACCACTTCCAAAAATTAGGCTAACTTTGTAACTGTGAAAAATGTTGTTATGATAAAAAAGTTATCTTTAAGTCTGGGAATTCTGATTTCAACATTCTCGTTTTCTCAGCAAAAAACCTATTGCAATCCCATCAATATCGACTACGGTTATACACCTTTTGAAGTTTTTTCGAAACAGGGAAAACACCGTGCTACGGCAGATCCTGTGATTGTAAATTTCAAGAAAAAACTTTTCCTGTTTTCGACCAATCAGGAAGGTTACTGGCACAGTGACAATATGCTCGACTGGAAGTTTGTGAAAAGAAAATTCCTCAGAGACAATAAGTACACACACGATCTGAATGCTCCCGCAGTGTGGGCGATGAAAGATACTTTATATGTTTATGGCTCAACCTGGGAATCTGATTTTCCGATCTGGAAATCTACAAACCCTACTGTAGACGATTGGAAAATTGCTGTTGATACTTTAAAAGTCGGAGCTTGGGATCCTGCTTTTCATTATGATGAAGATAAGGACAAACTCTACTTATATTGGGGATCAAGCAACGAATGGCCACTTTTAGGAACAGAAGTTAAAGTTAAAAATTTACAGTCTGAAGGTTTTGTAAAACCTATTTTAAGATTAAAACCCGAAGATCACGGTTGGGAAAGGTTCGGAGAATATAACGATAATGTTTTCCTGCAACCTTTTGTAGAAGGAGCTTGGGTGACGAAGTATAAAGACAAATATTACATGCAGTACGGTGCTCCGGCGACAGAATTTAGTGGCTATTCAGATGGAGTGTATGTTTCTAAAAATCCTCTGGAAGGTTACGAATATCAGCAACACAATCCGTTTTCTTACAAACCGGGAGGTTTTGCAAGGGGAGCGGGGCACGGCGCAACATTTGAAGATAATTTTAAAAACTGGTGGCACGTTTCAACGATTTTTATTTCCACTAAAAACAATTTCGAGAGACGCTTAGGAATCTGGCCAGCAGGTTTTGATAAAGATGATGTGATGTACACCAACACGGCTTACGGAGATTATCCGACTTTGCTTCCGCAGTTTGCACAGGGTAAAGATTTCTCAAAAGGACTTTTTACGGGCTGGATGTTGCTGAATTATAATAAACCTGTTCAGGTTTCGTCTACTTTAGGAGGCTATCATTCGAATTTTGCGGTGGATGAAGATATTAAAACGTATTGGAGTGCCAAAACAGGAAATTCTGGGGAATGGTTTCAGACCGATTTGGGTGAAGTTTCTACCATTAATGCCATTCAGATTAATTATGCCGATCAGGATGTTGAATTTATGGGTAAAACGGAAGGCAAAATGCATCAGTATAAAATTTACGGATCAAATGACGGGAAAAAATGGAAAATCGTTGTTGATAAAAGCAAGAATACGAAAGACGTTCCTCACGATTATGTTGAGCTGGAAAAACCTGCCGAAGCAAGATTTTTAAAAATGGAGAACCTGAAAATGCCTACAGGCAAGTTTGCGTTAAGTGGTTTCAGAGTTTTTGGGAAAGGAGCGGGAGCAAAACCTGCGAAAGTTCAAAACTTTGTTCCGCTAAGAGCTGATCCAAAAAAATATGGTGAAAGAAGAAGCATTTGGATGAAATGGCAACAAAATTCTGAAGCCGATGGTTATGTAATCTATTGGGGGAAATCTCCTGATAAATTATACGGAAGCATTATGGTTTACGGTAAAAATGAATATTTCTTTACCGGAGCCGACAGAACAGACGCTTATTATTTCCAGATTGAAGCGTTTAATGCAAACGGAGTTTCGGAAAGAACGGAAATTGTGAAATCTGAATAATTTAAAATATAAAACGCTTTGATTATTTCAGAGCGTTTTTGTTTTTATCAGTATCTCTTAAAAATTCATTGATTTTATTGATGAGGATCGGGGCATTTTTTTCATTACCCAGTCAAGATGACCTCCCGAAAACTCGTAAGATTGATTGTAAACTTTATTTTTATTTAAAACAGAATCTAAAATTTTCTTTTGAGATAACGGTATCACTTGATCATTGTTACCATAAAAGGAAATTGTAGCCGGAGAGTTCTTATTAATCCAAAAAACTGGATTAGGAATATCCTTATTTGTAATATCGGTTGGACAAGGTTTAGAAGAATCGATCATCTGTTTTTCTACGAAAGAGTAATCGGAATATTGCTTAAAATCCTGATGCAGTAAATCCGCAGGTCCAACAATATTAACAACCGCTTTTACTTGATCTCGGTGCTTATTTTCGAAAATTCTGTTATAGGCATACAGCATAGATAGATGTGCACCTGCACTGTTTCCTATCAAAATAAATTGCGGCCCTAACTTTATTTTCCCACATTTTTTTGAGACTAATTCTAAAGCATTGTCTATATCATCGGTCTGATTCGGAAGAATAAAAGAATGATTGTCTGCCAATCTGTAATTGATATTGGCAAAAGCATAATTAGGAAATTTTTCCATTATAGAGAAAGTAAAATAAGTAAGGTTAGATTTGTCTCCTGCTTTCCAACCGCCTCCATGAATGAGCACAAAAATACCTTTTATTGAATCTTTATTTTCTGGGATGTAAAAATCGAGCTTTTGTGAAGGATTTTTACCGTAAGAAATATTTTTTTCAATTTTAAAAGAAACTCCGTCTTTAAATGTAATATTCTTATCATTACAACTTAAAAATATTGTCAGTATAAATAAAAGAAATAAATATTTTTTCATAACCATAAAAATAATAAAACCCGCCAATCTCTCGGCGGGTTTTGTACAAAATAAATATATATGAAAATGATGAATGTTATCTCGTTCTGCTTTTGATGTCGTCTGATGCGCCTTCAATGTTTCTTACTTTTTTCACTTTTTGGTTACCAAAGTTGTAAGTAATGCTGAAAGTTCCGCCTCTTCTGAACTGGTCGTTTCTTACGTAGTTGTAATTTCCGTTTGCCTGATAATCTTCAATTTCTACGATGTTTGTTCTTAAAACATCATTCAAGTTTAAGGCAAATGTCCAGTCATTCCAGTTTTTCTTAATGCTTAGGTCTAAACTCATCAGGTTTTTAAGCATTCCCAATTCAATTTGCTGTTTATCTACAAAGAAATAATTTACTCCTAAAAACCAGGTTTTCTTTTTATCTAAACGGATCGTATTATTAGTCTGAATAAGAAGACTTGTAGAACTTATTTTGTTTTCGTACAAAGGGAAAACATCTCCGGAAGTAGGGTCAATGCTTAGGCTGCCATTATTTACATTTCTCTGAACACCGATGTTGAAATTTGTTGTAAGGTATTGGTTGAAAAATGTTTTTTGCATTCCCAACATCACAGACATTTCCTGCTTATCTCCAAAATTGGTGCGGATGTATCTCAATTGTTTATGAGAATCCATAATTGGGTCTCCATTTGGATCTAAAACAGGATTACCCTGTTCATCTCTTCTTGGCTTTAAAATATCTCTCTGTAATGGAACCTGAGTAATCACATCTTTGAATAATGAATGATTTAAGATCAGGAAATAAGAATTTTTAAACATATAGGTCAGTTCCTGATTGTAAGTTGAGGATGCCTTTACAAAAGGATTGTTTTGTGTGTAATTGTCTTCTGTAAGAATGTTTCTCACAGGATTCAGTTCCCAGAAGCTCGGTCTTCTCATTCTGCTCGAAAATGCGTACGAAATATTGTTTTTATCGTTGATTGCATAGTTTAGGCTTACATAAGGAAGTATATTGTTATAATTTCTTTCGATTCTTCTGTATTCTTCAGCAGCATTATCAGATGTTCCTAAACTATTGGTAATCTCATATCGAGTACCGATTTTTCCGGAAAATTTATCTGAAAATTTCTTTTCTAATGTTAAATACATTCCATAGATGTTTTCATCATAGATAAAATGGTTGGGAGCAAATTCAACAGGCTTACCTTCTATGAAAGTGTCGTTTTTGGTGTCATTGTCAGTTTTTGTTTTATTGTAATTTCCACCAACTGATAGAGTGAAATCATTCTTAAATTTCTGAATATAATCAACCGTTCCTGAAAAATTATTGATTATTTGAGGTAAATTCTGGTAAATGGTTGGTCCTAATCCGGTATCATTTCCTGCAGAGTCAGCAAAAAAAGTTTTGTTATCTGTAAATTGAAATCTTCTGTAATTAAGATAAGCTGCATTCACATTCAATTTACTTCCCAAAGAATCAGTTTTCAATTCATAATTCAGGTTCACAGAATTGTTGTAAGAACGTGCATCTTCTTTATTTCTGGAGTTGGTGTAATTGATATTGTATTGATTGGTGTCTGCATCTAAAGAACGGATCGTGTTAAATAAATTAACGGTGGAATTATAACTTCTATTAGCGCTGCTGTTCCATGATAAACCGAGATTACTTTTTTCGGTTAGCTGATAATCAAAATTCAGATAACCGCCGATGTATTGGTTCGGATCGTCAATATTTCCTGTTGATTCGTTGGAAGAACTATTGTTACCGTTTCTCAAAATATAATGTTGAGCCTGAATGTTATCACCACCATAAAGATTTGCGCTAATTCCCAATTTATCTTTTCGGTAGTTTGCGGAAAAGCTTGCAGAGCTTGAGTTGTATTTATTCTGAGAGTTAGACATTCTCATATTTCCGTTCAAACCGTCGCTCATTTTCTTTTTCAGAACAATGTTGATGATTCCATCTGAAGCTTCCACCTGAAATTCACTTCCGGGAACCGTAATCACTTCAATCTTCTGAATATTTTCTGCTGGTGTATTTTTTAAGAACTGAGCAAGAGATTCAGCATCCATATTAGATTTTCTGCCGTTGATGTAGATCAGAGCATTGTTTTTCCCTGCGATTTTAAGAGTCTTGTCATCCGTAGTTGAAAGAAGCGGTGTTTGTCTTAAAAGATCAAAAGTTGTATTTCCTTTTGTAACAGGAGAAGCAGCTACATCGTAAACAAAACGATCGCTCTGTTTTTTGAAGACTTGTTTTTTCATAACAACTTCTTCAATTTTTTGAGTTTTTATTGAGTCTTTTTTTTCTTGAGCAAATGTAAATCCGCTAAGAAAAAGAGCTGCTATAAATATTTGAGTTTTCATAATTATTATATTTTTAAGTTTAGATGCTTGTATTTATCATTAATTTACATTGCAAAGATATGTAATAAATTAAGTATCTTGCAATACAAAGTAGTAAAAATGTTTTTATTTAAATTGTAACTACCTGTTTGCCAGTTGTTAAAAATTGTATATAAATTTTACTACTTCAAAGTTTATATACAATAAGACAACTCTAATAATGATTTTGTTACAGAAAAAAATAAAAAAAGATAAAAAAATAGTTATTCTCTATCGAAGCGGGCAAGCTTTTTATCGATCCAAATAGTTGCAAAAGGGAAAAAAGCAGCAATCAAAGCAAAAATGCTGTCTTCATCATCCCAGGAATAAATTTTTCTCGTAGAAGGCACAAATAAAAGGTATAACGTGAAAAATAATCCGTGAATACTTCCGATCGTACTGATGTAAATAATGGCGAAAATGCTTTCAGGTTCAACCCGGATCCAAATCATTGCAGTAAATAGAAAAAACCAGGAAATTGCTTCTGCTAAACAAATTTGCTTAAACCATTTGATCATTTTTTCCTGAGAATATTTTGAGAGAAGATTTTCCAGAAACTCCATTACATTAAATCTTAATTTTGACTAACAACTAACAACTAACAACTAACAACTAACAACTAACAACTAACAACTAACAACTAAAATTACTTATAAAAACTACTCCCATCCAAATACTCAAAAACTTCAGGAGGTAGCATTGGTCGTACATTTTTACCCTGTTTAATCATATTTCTTATTTCGGTCGCAGAAAGTTCTATCACTGGAGCTTCGATCATTGAAATATTTTCGTGCTGAAGGTATTCCGAATCTTTCCTTTCTCCTTCAAATACTCTTGGATAAACAATGATATGATGATTTTTGAGAAGAATTTCATAGTTTTTCCATTTATGAAGACTCTTCAGATTGTCTTCACCCATAATCAGACTAAAAGAATAATCGGGATGTTTTTCTTTTAGATAAGTCAGCGTATCGATCGTATAACTTGGGGATGGAAGTGAAAACTCAACATTGGAAGCCCGCATTTGAGGATAATTCTTGATTGCCAATTCTACCATGTCAAGACGATTATGGTCATTTAGCAATGATTTTTTTTCTTTAAATGGATTTTGCGGACTCACCACAAACCATAGCTCGTTCATATCCGAATTTTCCAGGATATAATTTGCCAGAATAAGATGTCCGATGTGGATTGGGTTGAATGATCCGAAAAATAAACCGATTTTTTTCAAAGCTGAAATTCATTTAAATTTAATCCAGAAACTTAACGTCTTTGATATTCAGGCAATGCGTCACATTTCCTTTCCAGTGATTTTCTTCGAGAGTAAATGCAATATCGAAATTTTTAGTTCTGAAATCATCGGCATATTGTCCAAGCTTAAAACCAACACATTCAATGTTTCTTCCGGTAGACTCTTGTTTAATATAAAACTTCAGGTGATTGTTATCTTTACCCATTGTTTTTAAATAACCGGAAATTCTCTGATTTCTAAGAACCAAATTGGGTTTCATATTGTGTGGCCCAAATGGTGCCAGTTTTCTGTGGAAATTGATGAAATCCCTGTTGATCTCGTCAATGTGAACATCACAGTCGATTGTAATGGATGGCTCTTTCTGATGGTCTTTGATTTTTTCAGCAACCACTTTTTCAAATTTGATTTTAAAGTCTTCAAATTTTGATTTTTCCATTGAAAGTCCTGCAGCAGCGTGATGCCCCCCGAATTTTAGAAAATACTCAGAACACATATCCAAAGCTTCGTGCACGTCAAAATCGGAAACAGATCTTGCCGAAGCTACCATTTCGCCATTATTTCCGTCAGTAAAAACCAAAGTGGGTTTGTAATGTGTTTCAATCAGTCTTGAAGCAACAATTCCGATCACACCTTTGTTCCATTCAGGATGATACACAATCGTAGAGAACTTAGTCTCCTGATGAGATTCAATAATCTGGTTCAAAGCAGAAAGGGTAGAGGTCATATCCAGCTCACGTCGTTCGTCGTTGAGGTTCATGATGTCATCTACAATTTGATGTGCATGTTTCAGATTATCGGAAACCATAAGTTCAACAGCAGCTTTACCATGCGAAATTCTCCCTGCAGCATTAATTTTCGGGGCAATTTCAAAAACAATATTTGAAATTTCAAAATGCGAAAGCTTGTCTTCCGGGATCAAAAGTCTTAATCCCATATTTCGGGTTTTTCGGAGCATTTTTAATCCCATTTTAGCCAAAACTCTGTTTTCTCCTGTCATTGAAACAATGTCGGCAGCAATAGATATGGCTAAAAGATCAGTCAGCTCAAAAAGTTCCTGTTCGGGAATTTTATAGATGGTATTCAGACCCTGGCAAAGTTTAAAACCTACACCACAACCTGAAAGCTCTTTAAAAGGGTATCTGCAGTCGCTTCTTTTAGGGTCTAAAACGGCAGTCGCATCAGGAATTTCATCGCCAGGTAAATGGTGATCACAGATGATGAATTCAATATCCTTGCTTTTGGCATAATTAATCATGTCTAAAGCCTTGATACCACAATCTAAAGCAATGATGAGTGTAAAGCCATTTTCTTTGGCGAAATCTATTCCTTCCGTTGAAATTCCGTAACCTTCAGAATTTCTGTCTGGAATATAGAAGTCTAAATATTTTTTGTGAACGATTTTTCTTAGATAAAGATACATCAATGCAACAGCTGTAGTACCGTCGACATCGTAATCTCCGTAGATTAATATTTTTTCTCCGTTTTCGATAGCAGTTGCAATTCGCTCTACGGCTTTTTGCATATCGGCCATCAGAAAAGGACTATGAATATCATTCATGTTGGGCTTGAAAAATTCTCTCGCCTTCTGGTAATTGTCGATTCCTCTTAGAACCAATAATTTGGACTCAAAAGTTCCAAAACCAAGCGACGAACTCAATCCATCAACAATTTCTTCATCAGGTTCGGGTTTATAAATCCATTTTTGACTCATGTCACAAAAATAGGTAAAATTTATTTGAAAAGCTATTGGAAATTTATGCTTTATGTATTTCAACCTGTACAAACCTGTATTTTATTTTTTGAAAGTCTCAATAAAAACCCTTATGAATTATAGCATAAATTTTACATCCCGATTATAGGATTTTTTCTAATTTGATTATCTTTGTACCACAACTATAGAATATGAAAAAAATATTAATTTCTGCACTTTTTATTGGTGCTTCAATGGCAGTTCATGCTCAAAAAATTAATCTTGGAAAAGCTGCCGGCGTAGTTTCTAAAGGCGCTTCTGCTTTAACATTCTCTAATGCCGATGCAATAAAACTGTCGAAAGAATCTGTGGATTATATGGATAAAAATAATCCTGTTGCAGGCCCGAAAGATCCCTACACAGTAAGACTAAACAAACTTTTTGCAAAACACAAATCTCAGGACGGATTAAACTTAAATTATAAGGTTTATAAAGTGTCTGATATTAATGCTTTTGCCTGTGCAGATGGTAGTGTACGTGTTTTCTCTTCGTTGATGGATATTATGACTGACGACGAATTATTGGCTGTAATTGGTCACGAAATCGGTCACGTAAAAAATGAAGATACAAAAGATGCCATAAAGTCTGCTTATCTGAAAGCGGCTGCGTTGGATGCTGCTTCTTCTGCTTCTTCAACAGTAGCCAATTTATCAGACAGTCAGGTAGGAAAAATGGCAAATGCTTTTTTAGATGCTTCACACAGTAAGAAACAGGAGACTCAAGCTGATACATATTCCTATGATTTTATGAAATCAAACGGATACAATGTTGTTGGAGCTTATACGGCGTTCAAAAAACTGGCTTTGCTTTCTGAAGGAAGTACACAATCAGGATTCCAAAAAATGTTTAATTCTCATCCTGATAGCAATAAAAGAGCGGAAGCAATTAAGAAAAGAGCTGAAAAAGACGGTCTTTGGAAAGATCCGGGAACGGTTTCTTTACCAAAGGCAAAGTTGACAAAATAGTTTTTGATCAAAAGGAAATCCTCAAAATTATCTGAGGATTTTTTATTTAAATTTAATCTTTAAAGAATTCATATTTGTTGATAAAATAAACTTCTAAGTCAACCTTTCCATTGGTTTCATGAGTCATCTTTGTCGGAATATTGTATTCATCAACATCGTATTTTTCCAATGTTTTTTCATTGTTGTTTTCGGTAAAACTATCGTCAGAAATTAAGGTTTTTCCAAAATATTTTCTTTTTTGTATAAAATGAAATTCAGTGTTTACTGTTTCAATATAAGTAAATAGATTTTCTTTAAATTCAGTTGTTGTTTGAGTTATATTTTTCTCATCATCATATTCTTTAGTGACTTTTTTATTGCCATTATATTCAATGAAATAAGAATTGAAATAATTAATGGAATTTCCATCAAAAGCTGTTTTAGAAACCAGTTGATTCAACAAATTAAATTTATAAACAGTATGGAATTTTTGCTTTGAGTCCTGATTTTTAATGAAGGCATTTACATGTTTTTTATCAAAATCATATTCATAGACATAATAATTATACTCACTGTTTTTGTCAACTTCAATTACATTTTTATCATTGTCAAAATCATTACTATTAACTAAATTTTCAATATATCTCCAAGGGTTATTGTTATTACCATCTGCTGGCAATCCCTTTATTTTTATCAGAATTAGATTTTCTTCCGAATCGTAATAATATTCATTTTCGCTTGATCCTGTATTAGAATTCAGAACAATTGTCTTGGTTAATTGATTTTTATTGTTGTAAAAATTTCTTTCAATAATTGTTAAGAATTTTCCGTTCCAAGTTTCATTAACAAATTGTCTATAATATTTAAAAATCAGGTTACCTTGATTATCGTATTCTAAAATGTTCAAAAATTCATTTTTTTGCTTTTGTTCAAATCTTTTTAATCCCTTTGGCAAAGTTTCTTTAGTGAAATTTACATTATAGGGAAGGTTATATGAATTTGAAGTCATCATCACATCATCGTATTCAGGCATATTTAGTTTTATTTTTTGCTGACAAGATAGAAATGTGGAGACAAAAAGCAGGTAGAATAATATGGCTTTCATTTTTTTTTCTTAAAAATAAAAATTCCTCAAAGTACTGGACTGCCCCCAAAAAGTTAGACACTTTTTAGGGGCATTTTATTTATGGGAATATCAAAATATAGTTTATCATTTAAGTTGAGTTGCATTGAAAGAATTGCAAAACATAATCTTTCGGTGCACTCT
>NZ_JBPCHW010000016.1:0-104341 GCF_051011795.1 Chryseobacterium sp. RLHN22 | reverse complement strand
AATGAGGTAAAATCCATTTTTCCAGTTTATCTTTGCTTATGAGTTCCAGATTTTAGTTCTTTTTTTTTGCAACTCTAAATTGCTAATTTTCTGGAAACTCTTTTTCTAAAAAAGTTTAAACAGGCTTTTTATCATGAATTCAGTTTTTTTTAAATAAAACATGATATATAATTTATTTTAAACTCCTCCTCAAAATTTCAGAAACCTTTTCAATTTCCTCTAACGTATTAAAATAATGAGGTGAAAGCCGTACTGCTCCGTCAACCTTTTTGTCTGTAAAATCAATCAGTGCAGAATGTTTATAGCTTGCAGAAAAGAAAACATTATTTTCTTTTAAAACAGTTTGGATATTCTCCAAATCATTATCCTGACCGCAAAAAGTAACGATAGCGCTTAAGTTTTTTCCGATATCTAAAACCTTAAAACCACTTTCAGCTAAATTTATTCGAAGTGTTTCGGCTAATTTTTTGTTATAATCTTCAATCTGATCTAAACCTATTGCATTGGCATATTTTACCGCTTCCATCATTCCTAAAACAGCTGCATAAGAAACTTCCCAATGCTCAAATCTCTTTGCAGTTTTAAACAATTCATAGTTATCGTATTCAGACCAATGCGCTCCTCTCATATCCAGCAAAACAGGAGCATAATCCTGTTCTAAAACTCTGTCTGACACATACAAAAATCCGCTTCCTCTCGGCCCTCTCATAAATTTTCTTCCGGTTGCAGTTAAAAAATCACAGCCTATTTTTTCAACATCAACAACCATTTGTCCAACTGACTGACAACAATCCGCCAAATATAAAACATCATATTGACGACAAATTTTTCCGACACTTCCAACATCCTGAATCAATCCTGAGTTTGTCGGAATATGTGTAACCGCAACCAGTTTTGGCTGATGTTGTTTAATTGAATTTTCAAGATCTTCTAAGTCAAGCTCGTTATCTTCCAGTTTTTTAATCCTGATAATTTTTACATTCAACCGTTTTTGAAGTGAAATAAAGGTAATCTGATTGGAAATATAATCATCAACTGTCGTAATAATCACATCTCCTTCTTTAAAAATAATGCTCGAAAGTGCCTTTGCAAATGCTTCTGTAGCACTTGTCATGAAAGCAATATTGAAAGGTTTGCAATTGATTAGTTCCGCTGTTTCTAAATAAAAATTTTCAAGTAATTCTGCATTTCTGTTGGCAATTTCATATCCTCCGAACTGTTCTTCCTGCTGAAGATAATCAATCATCGAATCTACCACAACATTGGGCATTAACGATGAACCTGCATTGTTAAAGAATAATTTTCCATCTGATAAACCTCTTATTTCCTGTCTTATTTTATCTGTATTCATTTTCTATTTCTAATGATTATATTTAAGTATAGAATCTGCGTTATCTGCAAAATCTGCGAGAGATAAAATTAAAATAAGTTCATACAGATTTTGCGATAGCGCAGATATACATTGAGATTTCAATTGACAATTTTATACAAAAAATCCCGAATTTGAAATATCGGGATTTATCTATTTCTAAATTTGTTTTATTTAATCTAAAACGCTCCAACCTCTTTTCGGATTGGTATTTGAAGAAACTTCCTGTTCGTTGACAATGATATTTTCTTTTCTCTGGCCAATGTAATCAAGCTCGCTCAGTTTTGAGAAAATATTTTCCAGACTTTTCAGCATCAGACTGATGTGTAAAAGCGGTTCGCCTGAATTGTGATGGTCGTAGTTTGTTTCTGCAACAGTTGAAAGCTGATTCAATAAGGTATGCGGTGCAATTTCACTCCATTCTAAGCTGTAATTCAGCATTTCTTCCAATTCTCCGGGAACTAAAATCTGAGTTGAATTGTACATTCTCAACGCTAATTTCGCAAAAGTTTCAATTAAAAAAACCGGTGGTTGATACGGAATGATATTCCTGAACTGAAAATACATATCTCCGAAAGTATTGACCAAAACATTACACAAAGCTTTTACATTCAATGCCAAAGAAGTGTTCTGATTTTTATGGGAAGCTTTCTGAATAATTTTAAATGCATATTGCTGTAAATTTCCAATCGATTTTGCAAATCCGTTGTAATAATCAATCAAAACCGGATGACTCTGAATTGACGTACAAGGCGGAATAAAATTGGTATTCACCTGCGCTATATTTCCTTTAAAGTCCACTTTTCCGACAACCAAATAATTTCCTCCGGAATAATTGCTGTTCAGTGAACTTACCGGAAGCAGTTCAATGTGATAATTTGAATGCGCATTCGGGTGTCTCGGCGGAATTTCTTCAGGGTCAATATCTCCGAAAGGTACTTTATCAAAGGGATTTACAGAAACCAAAATATAGTATTCACCATCCATTTGATTTTCATCAATATTTAAAGATTTAGCCAGAGATTTTACACTGACTCTTCGATCTTTTAATTCTAATCGATATCCCGCTAAAGTTACTGCACTACAATTTTTGATAAAAAGCTGTACATCATTGGTTGCCGTATTATGAACATCAAAAATGGTTTTATCAGTAAACTCGTTAGACAAAGGCAACAAACCATAATTATAATTGGTTATCGGTAAAGAGCTGGAGTCTCTTATCGTATCGATTAAAAAATTATCCTGATCATTAAGATGTCTCTGTGAGACTTTCATTCCATCAACCCAGTTGATAGCAAAATGTTTTATGGGCTGTATCATATTGTAATACTTTTATTTGTGATTTTGATTTTATTTTTTTCCTTCTTCTTCGTGCTGAATCACTCTCTTACAAATCACCACTTCGTTTTCTGAAATCGTGTTTGTCGTAATATCCTGATCGAAATCAATGTATTTTCTGAAACTGAAAAATGATTTCTTCGTATAGAAAATCCAGTAATAAGGTTGTCTCTGTTCATCTGTTAAATGAATAATTGATTTCGGATTTTTGTGATTGTAATCATCCACAACCCTGAAAAACCAGTCTCCGAAAGTTACTCCAGTTGGTAAAGTTTTAGCTTTAATTCTAAAACGATTTGCATCTTCAAGATTTTTACTCAATTCAACATTTAACACCATTAACCGATCAAAATCTACTCCATCAAAATCAGGCGGTTTCTGATCTGGAGAATATCTCCATGTTTTATAAATATCAACTGGGATACTGATAAACATGATATAACAATAATAGAAAACAAACGGTATGAAAAACGTAAGAACACTCGTTGCAGACATAACCGGATATCCTGTACCTCTACTGATCCATTCAAATATCAAAACAAAAAGATAAGCTCCAACCAATGCACAGGTAACAGATAAAACAGATTCAAACAAAATACTCTTTGTCTGTGATGTAAAGTGTTTTCTGAAAAAATTGTGCATTAAATTCACATGAATGATTCCGAAAATCAGATAAATAATCTGCGAAATTAAATACCAATATGGGTTGAATGAATTCCCATCAAAACCGAAAAATCCCGGCAGAGCCAGACACAAGCTGCAAAGAAGTACATAGATGATGATGACTTTAATCTTTATGGCAGGCTGACTTCTTCTGATGAGTCCCATTATAAACATCATGATAACAGCAAGAAGCGGCACCAGAATATACCTGAAAAATATACCTTTTACTGAAGAAATTTCCATTGATTTCTTTTAATATTTAGTTTGATTGATGAATTGTAAATATAATTAAAATATTTTACAGAAACGTAGAATAACCGAGCCTGTTTGCATTTCTTTGGTCGTCTTCCAGCACAAAAGAATAGTCTTTTTTTTCTGTGATAAAATTTTCTTCGATATCTACAGAAACAGGAAGGCAATAATCGTACAAAGCTTGCAAGACTTGCCGAAAAGGATTTCCCGGAATATAGTTTTTCACCTCATTATACGGAATCGGACCAATATTTACAATCCAGTTTCTTTCGCCATCCATGTGTTTTCCGCTTGCGATGTACGTGACTCCCAATCTTGAATTTCCCAAAAGAATAGAAGAATCATCTTCTTTCATCCTGTCGATTTCATTGGGTGTAAAAGTAATTTCCACAGGAACTTTTAGAAAAGCGGTCATACAACGTTCAAACCACCTTTTATCACCTCTGATATTGTGGAAAAACGGTAAAATATGAAGAAAAATATAAGCATTCTGCTTATCCAGCATTTTAATAATAGGCCACAGTTCGCTGAAAATATGGAGAAGAGAATCGGTTTCACTGGCCAAATCGAAGTCGTATTCTTTAAGCAAAGCACTGATTTCTGTAAAGAAAATTTCCAGTTCAAAAGGTCTGAAAAATTTTCTGGCATCTTCTTCCACTCTTTTCTGCTTACGGATTTCTTTTACAACGCTTTCTACATTCTTTCTTGAAGTATTGAGCGAAGGCGGATGAAAAAGTCCTTCCGGAAGATAATCGTAGATTCCTTCGCGATAAGTTTTGATGTTGAGAACTTCTTCGTCAAATCCTAAATAGTGGCTCGAAATACTTTTAATGTCTTTTAAATAAGCTCTATCGTTGATGCCTATTCTTTCAATAAAAATATTGCTTACAGATCGGTGATATTTCAAAAGATTTACGGCAACTGCTTCAGCTTTAAAGTCTGTCTGCAGCTTATTGTAATTCATTTCTATCGTGCTGTTGTCGTACATATTTATTTGTGTGATCTTATATTGGTATCGTAAAGATAAAATATCTCCGATTATTGAAAAAGAATTTAGTTTACTTTTTTTAGCTTAAAAATCTTTATCTGATCTAATTTACTGATTTTCTTTTGTATTAATCGTTATTAAATAAGTTGGTTTGTGATTTTACATAAAATTAACAGTGCAATAACCAATAAATCATCATTTTCAATCTTAATTTCGGTAAGGCTGACTTATCTTTGCAACTCGAAAATTAATTTAAGAAATGAAAAGTATTTATTCTAAAATTCTGCTTTTGGCATTCGTTGCAAGTTCGGTTTATTCGTACGCATGGGGATTAACGGGACACAGAGTGATTGCAGAAATTGCAGAAAACCATCTTTCTGGAAAAGCAAAAAGAGAGATCAGAAAAATGTTGGGGCAGGAAAGAATGGCATATTGGGCAAACTGGCCGGATTTTATTAAATCTGACACAACAGGAGTCTGGAAACAGGCTTCAGCCTGGCATTATGTAAATATTGATCCAAAGACGGATTTTACAGCATTTGAAAAAGATTTAAAAGCTCAGGCAGGATCAAATCTTTATTCTCAGATTAAAGTTTTGTCAAGTCAGATTAAAGATGAAAAAACTTCTGAAAAAGACAGAAAAATCGCTTTGATTTTCCTCATTCACATGATGGGAGATTTGGCACAGCCAATGCATACCGGAAGATCTGAAGATTTAGGCGGAAACAAAATCAATGTTACCTATTTTGGAGATAAGACCAATTTACACTCAGTTTGGGACGGAAAATTAGTAGATTCACAAAAATACAGCTATACGGAATATGCAAAACTTTTGGATATTAAAACGAAAGATGAAGTAAAGCAAATTCAGTCCGGAACATTGGAAAATTGGTTTTATGATTCTCACCAGATTGCCAATAAAATTTATGCCCAAACTCCGGATGGCTCAAAACTATCTTACGATTATCAGTATAAATTCAATGATATTATGGAAAGACAGCTTCTTTACGGAGGTTTAAGACTGGCGAAATTACTGAATGATTTGTTCTAAAAAAAGTGAATGGTCAATGGTGAATTTTAAAAGTTAATTTTTAATCATCACTAAAAATAGTAGAGCGGAACTTTGGTTTCGCTTTTTTGCTTTAACTATAATAATTTTTCACACACTTTGTCATGCTGAAAGCATCTCAACTTAGTATTAGAGATTCAAGTTTAGATCCTTACAGGATGACAAACTCTGTGGATATTTTATGAATGTTGAATTAAATTAAACCTAACAGGTTTTGAAAACCTGTTAGGTTTGAGCGTTGTTTGATTTATTTATTAGTAGGAAATTTATCATTGTAGATTGAAACTTCAGAAGTTTTAAAACCCCATCGTAACTAGCCCCGATAGTAACGACATCCTTTTTGGTGGCGGTCGGAACGAAGAGGAGACAGCTACCAAAAAGATACAGTGGATAGCGGGAAAAAGCTACAAATAAAAGATATAAAATTCTTAGTAAAAACCAATAACCCCTTTATCCTCAATATCAAGGGGAATAATTTACGACTATTTTTTGTGTTTTAAATTAAATAAATAAAAAATATTGTAACTGGTGTAACCTTTATATTGCTTCGAGCGTATAATATAATAGCAACTCTATTTTTGAGAACAGAATAAATGAGACAATTAAAAATAACCAAGCAGGTTACCAACAGGGAAACCGCTTCATTAGACAAGTATTTGCAGGAAATTGGTAAAGTAGAACTGATTACAGCAGATGAAGAAGTAGATTTGGCACAGAGAATCCGTGCGGGCGACAGAGCAGCACTGGAAAAATTAATTAAAGCCAACCTTCGTTTCGTAGTATCGGTATCAAAACAGTACCAAAATCAAGGTCTTTCTTTACCCGATTTGATTAATGAAGGTAACTTAGGACTTATGAAAGCGGCAAAAAGGTATGATGAAACAAGAGGTTTCAAATTCATCTCTTACGCGGTTTGGTGGATTCGTCAGTCAATTTTACAGGCTTTGGCAGAACAGTCGAGAATTGTAAGATTGCCGTTGAACAAGATTGGTTCCATCAATAAAATCAATAAAGCTTACGCTCACCTTGAGCAGGAAAACGAAAGACCACCTTCTCCGGAAGAATTGGCTGAAGTTCTTGACATGAGCGAGGAAGATATTAAAGAATCGATGAAAAACTCCGGAAGACACCTGTCTATGGATGCACCTTTGGTAGAAGGTGAAGATTCTAATCTTTATGATGTATTGCGTTCAGGAGAATCTCCAAGTCCGGATAAAGATCTAATGCTTGAATCTCTACAAATAGAGATCGAAAGAGCTTTAAATACTTTAACGCCGAGAGAGGCCGATTTGGTAAGATTATACTTCGGACTGAACGGAAAACACCCGATGACTTTAGAAGAAATCGGTGAAACTTTCGATCTTACAAGAGAGAGAGTTCGTCAGATCAAAGAAAAAGCGATCAAGAGATTGAAACACAATACCAGAAGTAAGATCTTAAAATCTTATTTAGGTAAATAATTTTAACGAATAATTTATAGGCGGAGCTTGATTTTCAGGCTCCGCTTTTTTATTTTTTGAACTATAAAGTATATTTATTAATCCTACGGATTTCACGGATTTGCACAGATGATTGTAATTATTTTTAATAGAAAAACTAAATACAGAATAAAAATCTGTGTAAATCTGTGAAATCCGTGGGAATTAAAAAAGGAACTCAAATTGAGTTCCTAAGTTTTAATAAGTCAAAGTAATTCCTGCCCCCCAGCCCATTTCATTATCATAATTTCCGGAAACAGACAAATATTTATGTAAAATATAACGCAATCCCGTATTGAATTCGCCATCAGAATTCACCGTAAAATTTCCTCTCAATCTACGGGAAAGAGGAATATCTTCTCTGCTGAATTCCAATAAAACTTTTCCGTTTTGATCAATACTTGCATCGGCAGTAATCAACATGGGCAGAACATACTGTGCCCCGACAATGAAAGCGGCTTTTGTTTTTGAGGCTTTTTGCTGTCCGAACCAGGTTTTCTTACCATGAAAATTCATTCCCATATCTTCCGCCATTTGTCGTTCCATAATTTCATGGTTTTTCTGAATTCTGAAACCTGCATAAGGCAATGCCCACTGGAATTTTCCTAAGAATCTTCCAACTTTAAAATTTCCATCAAAATGATTGAAATCCCAATTCGAATGAAACTCATTCAGGTTTGCCCATCTCGGCCCGAACATCGTCATTGTCTCTGCATGCAGCTTATTACTATTGATGTCAAGCATTGCCATCGAGCTGATCATTCTGTTGTCTTTCAAAAAGTTTTTCCAGGCTAACTTTCTGTTCGGCAGCTGAGGATTCGGTCTTGAGTTTTCATAGCTGAAAATTCTTCCCATTCCTGCCATCATATGATACAGAATATGGCAGTGGAAAAACCAGTCGCCATCCTGATTAGCAGCAAATTCAATGGTATTCGTTTCCATCGGCATAATATCAACCACATTTTTCAGCGGTGAATATTCTCCTTTAGAATTAATCAATCTAAAATCATGACCATGAAGGTGCATCGGATGGCGCATCATCGAATTATTATACATCGTAATCCGCAGAATCTCCCCTTTTTTAACCAAAATTTTATCCGTTTCTGTAACCGTTTTATTATCCAGCGTCCACAGATAATGGTTCATGTTACCTTCTAATCTGAAGTTTAATTCACGAACATTTTCCGTTGGAAGAATCGTTTTTTCAGGAGATTTTAAAATATTGTAAGACAATCTTTTAATCGATTTTTCCTCACCCATATTCATTTCGGAATGATTGGAATGGTCTTCTTCTTTTTCTTTTTCTTTCGTCTTAATTCCCATCATTTCGTTCATGTGTTTCATTGTCATTTTTCTTTGGCTTTCAGGAAGTTCAGGGTACATGACTTCATTCATATCCATCATCTGATTACTCATCGTCATGTTCATCGGCTTCATATTTCCGCTCATTTCCATCATTCCGTTCATCATTTTCATGCCTTCAAAAAGCTTTAATCTGGGTAAATTTGGAGCTTCAACTTTTTCACCTGAGCCTAACCAAAGCGAAGCGTGACCAATCCTGTCTTCCGAAGTAGCTCGGAATTCAAAACTTTTATTTTCAGGAATTGTGACTTCAATATCGTAGGTTTCAGAAACCCCGACAATAAGACGGTCAACTTCCACAGGGACAACATCATTCCCGTCATTACCGACAACTCTTATTTTTCCGCCTCCAAAATTCAGCCAGAAATAAGTTGATGAGCCTCCGTTTGCGACTCGTAGCCGAACTTTATCTCCCGCTTTTAATTGAGAATATTCGGAACTTGACTGTCCGTTAATGAGAAATTTATCGTAATAAACGTCGCTCACGTCCATGGCTTCCATTCTTTTCCATTCATTAAGAGCTTTTGTACCGAAATTTCCGGACTTTATCGCTTCCCAATAACTTTGTACTGCATTTTTTTTGATGGCATACCAATCTGTATTGGCCATGTGAAGACGTCTTGCAATCTGCATTGGATTTTCATCGCTCCAGTCACCTAACAAAACGGGAATTTCTTTAGTGTAATTTACTTTTGGCTCGCCATCTCTTTTATTAAAAACCAAAATTCCGTTCATTCCTATCTGCTCCTGCAAACCTTCGTGAGAATGATACCAATACGTTCCGTTTTGAGAAATTTTGAATTTATATAAATGTGTTTCTCCGGGTTTTACAGGCTTCGTCGTTAAATACGGAACTCCGTCATGTTCATTCGGTAAAATCACGCCATGCCAGTGAAAACCGGTGTTTTCCTTGAGCATATTGTGAAGATAAATTTCTGCGGTATCTCCTTCTGTAAAATATAAAGTCGGAGCCTGCAATTTTCCGTTAACAGCAATTGCACGGCGGCTTTTACCTGTAAAATTGACGATCGTATCTTTTACATATAAATCATAACGAACCGTTTTTCCGCCAAAACTTACTTTTCCATTTTCTGAATTTCTCTTTAAAACAGAACTTTTTGATTCTGGTTCAGATTGATTCTGAACCTTAGAATTATTCTCAACTTCCACCAAATCCATTCCACATTTCGGGCATTTTCCGGGTTTATCAGAAATCACTTCCGGATGCATTGGACAGGTAAATTTTTGAGCTTGAGACTGTGATTTAGGCTGAGATTTTAATTGTGTTAAAATTTTATCCTGAGTTTTATTTGCAGAATTTAATACAGACTTTGCAATAACCACTTTTTCATCTTTTCTCACCTTTTTGACATCATTCTTTTTCTCAATCTCAATCTTAGCCTTAACCTTATTCTTTATTTCTTTCGATCTTATCTCCGTTTTCTGTACAGATTTCACGTCCGGTTTCGCTACAACATTTGATTTTATGATAATCGTCTTTTTCCTCAAGGTCATCCCACATTTCGGGCAATCGCCCGGTTTTGAGGAAACCACTTCCGGATCCATCGGACACGTAAAATAGGTTTTTGTAGTTTGTGAAAAATTTAAAACAGAGAATAGAAGCATCAGAAATATTATTAGCTTTTTCATAATATTTCGAAGTTTTTTAAAGTTGTATAACTTGAATTTTAATGCTTTACATATTGAATTTGTCTAAACTCTTTTGAAGCTGTTTCCCGCTTTCCACTATATCTTTTGTTCCGCTTTGCTACACAAAAGGATGCCGTTGCAATCGGGGCTAAGGTTTTTGTCATTCATTAAAAATTTGGAAACTTCCATAACGCTTGTCATTATGTAGAAATCTAAATATGAATCTTTCCATACTGTTTTCTAATCCAAGCTATACAACTTAATATTTTAAATAAGATATAATTATTATTTGATTGTAGATTTCACGTTTCCACAAGAAAGCATAGATTTTCCGTAGTAAGGATTAATGATTTTAGGTTCGTCGCTTAGCCAGCTTCCGTCTGCCATCGGGCAATACTGAACGTAAATCGGATTTTCGGATAGCTTAAATTGTTTCGTTAGAGCAATCATATTATCAGAAAGGTTGAAAAAAGTTTCTCTTTGTGCGTTAATCGTTCTCGCTTCGGAAATAGCTGTCGCATCTTTTCTGAGAATATTTAAATTTCCTTCTGAAACCTGCTTATAATCAATTGCAGATGCCGTTTTGATGAATTCCGCAGCCGCTTTTGAAGTCTTATCTGCATCATCCGAGGCCAACGCTGATTTTATTGCAATATAGTTTTGATACAGTTTGGTAACCTGTGCATCTTTTTTAGACTGCGCTGAAATTGAAATAATTGAAAATAAAGAGAATACTGCTGTGATGATATATTTTTTCATTGTTTTAAATTTTAGAATTAATTTTATTGATTATTGACAGTCCTAATTTTAACGCAAAGAACTCAAAGATTTTCTTGAAATGATTGAAAATATTTTTAGTTCGCAAAGGCGTTTCACTCAGCAAAGAACATTACATTTCTTAATGGCTGGTTTTTAGGTCAGTTAAATTTTTAATTGTATCGCATAAAGCGACGAGGCGTGTCGTTTGTAATGATTTTAAAATCAAAACGACTGACAAATTTTAAATTCTAAAAGTACAATGATGAATAAAGATCGGAACCGACTGATTTTCCGGCGGCGCATTGATCTGAATCTGAATAAATTTTGCAGCTGAAAAAGATTGATCTGTAAAGAAAAATTCGTGTTTTGGAAGCTCGGAAATTTGTTGTACGAAATCAATTTTAAGAAAATCTGATTTTTGAGAATCATCAACTTTTATCAGTTTAATTTCTGTTTTGCAACAGTCTTTTTTGGTTTTCACACCGCATTTGCTGCAAATATCATCCATCTTCTGACTGACAGAAGCAAATTCATCCATGCAATAATGAACGCCGAATACCGCTCCGGAAGAAAAGCCGAAGTAGAAAACAGAGAACAGTATGGCAAGAATCTTTTTCATTACAAAGCAAAGTTAAAAATATATGGGGTATTCATGTTATAAAATTCTGTATAGTTTTTATAAAATTTTGGAAAACAAAAACTCCTGAAATGTCTCAGGAGTTTTTGTTTTATATCTTGTTTTATTTAATTCTAAATTCAAGTTTAACATTAAAGAAGCGCCCAGTTAAACGAACAGGAACCGGATACATGAAATTTGTATTGGCATCGGTAATCCATTGGTTGGCAACTGTGTTATTAATATTGAAAGCGTTGAAAACCTGAACCCCCAAAGTCAGTTCTTCAAAGTTGCTCAGGAAGCCGTAAGTTTGCTTTTTCTCTTTAGGATCTACGAATGCATAAGAAAGTCCTAAATCCACCCTCTTGTAAGAAGGCAAAGTTTTCTGATACTGATACGGATCTGTGAAAACTGGTGCTCCGTTTGGTAATCCCATTGCATAGGTTAATGTAAGATTTACGCGCATTTGAGGAAACCTCGGCATATAATCCTGATAGAACATCGCAAATCTTAACCTTTGATCTGTCGGTCTTGGAATATCTCCTCTTCCGTCAATATTTTCATAAACTCTTGCATAACTTGCAGAAAGCCAAGAATCTACTCCGGGAACAAATTCACCGAATAATCTTGTATCAATTCCGTAAGCATAACCTGAAGCATTATTTTTCCCGGAATAACGGATTCTTACATTATCCATATAATACGGAATAAGGTTATCCATTTTCTTGTAATATAATTCTGTCGTCAGTTTAAATGGTCTGTCCTCAAACTCAAATTCATATTCGTTAGCCAAAATTGCCTGAATTGAACGCTGAGACTTGATATTTGAATTAAAATTACCATTAAGATCTTTAATTTCTTTATAGAATGGCGCCTGATAATAAATACCACCCGAAAGTCTGAACCACATTTCAGAATCCCAGTCAGGTTTGATGGCAAACTGAGCTCTTGGTGAGAAAATTGTTTCATTATTAAAACTCCAGTGCGCTACTCTTGCACCACCATTCACTAAGACTTTGCTTGCTCCCCAGAAAAACTTCTGAGAATATTGTGCATAAGCCGATAACCTTGTTGGCTCAATATGATTATTTCCGGCAATACTGTAAAATAAATCCAAGTCTGAAGTATCCGGGAATCTGGGATCATCAATCGGTCTTGGTGTGCTGTAACCTGAAGAATCTACCAATTTCCATTCGTTTGTAAGATCTTTAAGGTTCTCTTTTTCATATTTAAAACCTAATTCAATATCCGTATTGACATTAGGTGAAAAACGAGTTCTGAACTGCGCTCCGTAAGTTCTTACAAATAAATCGTTTCTGGCATGTTCGATTTGCCCGCCCACATCATAGGAAGTGATCGGAGTTCCTGTAATCGGGTCAAAAGTCTGTAAAATATAGCTTGATGCAATTGAATAATATTCCCGTTCACGATTCTGATATGCAAAACTGTCTAAAGTAAATCTCCATTTATCCGAAGCTTTGTAGTTTGCAGAAACCGTTCCCATCATATTTTTATACTGGTCATTTTCTTTACCATTATAAAAAACTGAAAGATTGATTGGCTGATTTACCGTTCCGAAATCTACACTTCTTTCTTTCGGAACCATTTCATAATCATTTTTAGAGTAATATCCTATAAATGACAATGAAAGTTTGCTGTTCACATGATAATTCAGGTAAGACTGAAAATCGTAATAGACAGGATTAAAATCTGTATCTTCATTTAAAGTGTTAAGAACAAGATTGGTATTTCTGTATCTTCCTGAAAACAAAGCGGTAAATTTCTTATTTCCGTTTTCGTCTTCTTTTCCTGATGCAAAACCTGTTGTTAATCTGCCTCCGATCAAACTTGCTTCCCCTAAAAGTTCAAACTTTTTAGGTTCACGATAATAAATATTCAAAGCCGAAGACATTTTATCACCATATCTGGGTTCAAAACCTCCTGCTGAAAAGTTAACTGTAGAAACCATATCAGGGTTAATGATGCTTAAGCCTTCCTGCTGAGAATTCCTGATCAGGAAAGGTCTGTAAATTTCAATATCATTAATGTAGATAAGGTTTTCGTCATAGTTTCCACCACGTACCATATATTGTGAAGAGAGCTCGGTATTTGAGTTCACCGAAGGAAGTGTTTTAAGAAGTCCTTCAACACCGCCCGAAATACTCGAAACATTCTGGGCATCTTTAGCTGAAATTCTGACTGCGGTAACGTCGTTTGTTCTCCCGGTAACTTTTTTCTGGAAAACAACTTCCTCAATATCTTTAACCTTTGTAATGGTATCTCTTTTTCTTGACTGTGAGAATACCAAAACCGGTACTATAAGGCTTAGTGGTAAAACTAGTTTTTTCAAAAGGAATTTTTTAGAATTTCTAAAATTAAGTATTTTTTTAACAATTATAGTATAGATTCTCTAACTCTTGTGAGTTTTTGCAATAAATCTTCCAATAAATCTAATCTTAACATATTGGCTCCGTCAGAAAGTGCTGTTTCAGGTGTTGGATGCGTTTCGATGAAGATTCCGTCTGCTCCGACAGCAATTCCAGCTTTGGCTACGGTTTCGATAAGATCTGGTCTTCCTCCTGTAACTCCTGAGCTCTGATTTGGCTGTTGCAGAGAATGCGTGACATCTAAAATTACCGGAGCGTAGTTTCTCATGGTTGGGATTCCTCTGTAATCAACAATCAAATCGGTATATCCGAAAGAATTTCCTCTTTCAATGATGGCTACTTTTTCATTGTTTGAATCTGTCACTTTCTGCACCGCAAATTTCATTGATTCCGGAGAAAGAAATTGCCCTTTTTTCAACGTCACACATTTTCCGGTTTCTGCAGCAGCAACCAAAAGTTCTGTCTGACGCACCAAAAATGCAGGAATCTGAAGAACATCTACATATTGTGCAGCCAAAGCCGCATGTTCATTTTCATGAATATCTGTTGTAGTAGGAATATTGAAAGTTTCTCCAACTTTTTTAAGGATTTCCAGAGATTTCTCTTCACCAATTGTGGTAAAAGAGTCTACTCTGCTTCGGTTTGCTTTTTTGAAGCTACCTTTAAAAATATAGGGAATATTAAATTTATTGGTTAATTCAATTACTTTTTCAGCAATTCTTAATGCCATATCTTCGCCTTCGATGATGCATGGTCCTGCGATTAAGAAAAAGTTTTTTGAATCTTTGTGGTGTATGTTGTCTAAATATTGAATCATTGTTTTGTTTAAATTAAAAGTTCAGTAAAAATACTGAGAAAGTTTTATAATTGGAAATTATTTGGAGACTTAAAGAGAAACGATTCTAAGAATAAAAAATTGTTTTTTAGCCTTTAAAAAATTAAGATTGTTTGTTCCTTGTAATGACAATGGGAAACTAAAATTTCTTGAGAATCTTCTCAAAAGTATTAATATTTCTACTCGTAAACTGATCTTTCAGGCTTTTCTTGCCTAAAATCTTTCCAAAAGTAGAATCTAAAGTATTTCCTTTCGGAACCTGCCAATAAAATTGATTGCTAACAATCTCCGCTTTTTCGTTTTCGGTTTTAATAGAATTTTCAAATTCTTTCATCAGGGTGTTTTCTATATTTTCGTTTCCGACAAACGCGTAAGTATGAAAATCATCTTTTTTCTCAAATGGATTTTCAGTCCAGAATAATTCTGTTTCTTTTTCATTTTTAATAAAAAGAAAAGCCTCATAATTAAAATGCTCAGACATTGCTTTTTCTAAAATTACTTTCAATTCATCCGTTTTTTTATCCGAACTGAAAACAATATTTCCCGAAGCCAAAATTGAGATTACATTTTCCATTCCTGCATCTTTAAAAACCTGACAGACTTCTGCCATTTTCATATTGGTTCCTTTTACATTTACGCCGCGGAGAAAAGCACAGTATTTCATTAGGTTGAGGTTTAGATTGAGTTTGAGAGTTTGAGAGTTTTAGAATGAGTGAAATATACATAAAGTTGTAAACTTCCAGCATCAGACATCTATCATCCAGCCAAATTATTTTTTAATTCTTTCGTACAGATTATAGTCTGTTCCCGATGGTTTCAGTTTATAAATTTTTTCTAAAATCGGGTTATCATTTTTCAGATGATTTTTAATTCTGAATTCATTTAAAAGACGATAATTTGCCTTGTAATATTCTGCATCTTTTCCTTCAAATAGATTATTATAAGAAAGTAAATATTTGGGTTTTCTGTTTTTAACGGTATTTATCCAGTAATTCTTTTTGTCTTTCTTAATTTCTTCCTGAATCTGTTTATCGACCAAACCTACTTCATCAATTGTTTTTAACCCTGAAAAATACGGAATATAACCAGCCGGCTCAAGCAAAATCCATTGTTTTTTATCTTTTTCATACAGATTTAAAAATATTCCGATTGATCTTCTGTAATTCCATTCTCCGTTTCCTGTGGCAATAGAATGTAGTGTCTGGAAAGCTAACATCGGCAAAATATAGATGAGAATCAATAAAGCCAGCCAAAGATTTCTCTTTGCTTTCTGTTCGAGGACAAAAATCAGAACCGGTACGAAAAGTAGAATCTGCGGAACCCAATAATACCAATCGAAAAGGCTTTTTTGTGAAAGGAAAATAATCTGTTTACACCATGCAAAAAGGAAAATAATCCATAAAAAGTAATTTCTCTTTTCTCGTTGTCTGATTAAATAAATAAAACAAAGCAATTCAAAAAGCAAAATAACAATCGTTATTGGATTAAAATTTCCTGATAACTTCAGCATTCCCCAAAAATTCCCGTAATTTAGTTTAAAATATTCTATATTTTGTTGTGCTGTAAAGGTTTGATCGTAAGCTAATTTTTTAGCAACAATCGTATTATTTACTAGTTCGCCGAAATAAAACCAGTTAAATGAAACACAAACTGCAACTCCTAAAATTCCGCCCAAAATATAGCTCCATCTGATTTTTCTGTTCCAGAAAACATCCACTAAAAAGACAATTCCAAGAAAAATCACGGTATCTATTCTTGTAAATAAAATGAATACCGGAAGTAAAAGAAATGCCCATTTTTTTTCTTTTTTGAAACCATAATACAGCAAAGCCATTTCGAGAAAAAACAGAATTCCATATTCCATTCCGAGAATTGAAATCTTTATGGAGGGCGGTAAAATCCCAAACAGGAAAATAAAAATCGCTTTGTGCCAATTGTTCTTAAACAAAACATGAGAAAGAAATAAACTTCCAATCGTAAATAATGTCGTGTTAAAAATAAGCAACGGTTCTATGAAATTTTCTTTCCCAAAAATCAAATTGAAAATATAGGAAACAAAAACATACAAATGCGTTGTAGAAGCCGATATTTTTGTGTCTCCGTTGAAACCTATTACTCCATAATCCATTAGATTCTGAGCAACACGCCAAGTGATAAATGCATCCTCCTGAATATGGTGCGTCAATAAAAAATAAAGTTTTGCAATAATTGCAAAAAATACAGCGTAGATTGGGAGATTCTTGTTTTGAGATTCAGCCATTGTGCGTTTTTTAGTTGACAAATATAATTCTAAATTTCAGGAATATCAACATAAAAAAAACGGAACCGAAGTTCCGTTTAAGTATTGATTTTATTGGGTTGCTTTAATAATTGCGTTGGTAATCTGATCTTCTTTTTCTTTTGCGTAAGTAGAATCAAAAGGCTCCATCACATCAAATAAATATTGATAATAAGGGGTGATCTTCTGTACGTTTTCAGATTCTTTCATCGCTTTTTCTTTTCCTAATTGCTGAAGATCTTTAATAAATACATTAAACTTCTTATCAATCGGTTCAATAGATTTCACAAGGTAGGCATAAGCTTTGTTGTCTTGTCCAAGTTTTCTGTAAGCATCGGTAACAGAACTTACCACAAGTGAATATTCCATGGGTTTTGATCTCATCTGGCTTCCGGCAAAATGTTGTTCTGACTTACTTAATGAAAGATAATAATCGTATTCTTCAAAAATGCCTTTCTTCAGTACTTCTGCCAATTTCAGTCCTTTTTCTTCCTGGCCTGCAACAATGTATCCATACACCATAGAGCTTAACGAACGAGGGTCATTGTATTTTTCAGCAGGAATTTCTTTAGAAGCAAGATCCAATAGTTCAATTGCTTTTGCCTTTTGTCCTGATAATGCTAATGCTGCCGCCGCTCTGCTTGCCGAGCTTCTGTAGCTCATGATGTTTGAAGTGGCTGTTTCATCGAAATGTACATTCAGGTTCTTGAAGTTACCCCATCTGAAGTTTTTCACAACATTATAAAGCGAATTTGCATCTACTCTTCCCATTTCTCCGTCTGCACTTCTCGGCGTACGAATTGGAACCAATCTGTAGCTGAAACCATCAAACTGAAGATATTCTTCGAGATAGAAAATATTTTCTTTGTCGTAAACACCTCCCGAAGAGAAATTGATAGGTCTTTTCCAGTCGAAGTTTGCCAGAATATCAAACATCATCAAGTTGTTTTTATATAAAGTTCCTGCTTTATAGTTGACCACAATCTGATCAACTGTATTTGGAAGGTCTGAAGCATTGATAATTCCGGCTTTTACAGCATTTGCTTTATTTACAGGAATTACAAATTTATTTACAGGAAGGAAGTTGTATTTCTCATAACGTTCTTCGCCGAAGATCATTTTTAAAACTTCATCTTTTTCAGGAGATTTAATTTTAATAAAATCCATCGCTTCTTTTAATGTCATCGAATCCTGAGTGAGATATTTCTGGAACGGCGCTATCATCGATTCCGGAGCTCCAGCTTCCTGAAGATTTGCAATAATGTTTTTCCAGTCATTGTTTTTCATCAGATAAATCTGGTCGTTTACACCATCTCTGTAATCTTCGTGAGTAAGCTGACTAGGAATTGCATTTGCATTGTATGTTTTTCTTTTTACCTGATCGATGTTCCAAGGTGTAGAAAGCAATGTAAAGTTAACCACTTTCACATCATCACGGAATCTTTCGGTTTCCTGCATTGCCCAAACAGGATACGTATCGTTATCTCCATAAACGAATAGAATGTCTTCTTTTGGCAATGATTTCAATACTGAATAAGAATAATCATAAGCAGTATATCTGTTGCTTCTGTCATGAACATTATAATTCTGGAAGCCCATCATTAAAGGAACTCCCAATAAAATTGCTCCGAATGCGATATTTGCTCCATTTGATTTTACTTTAGATTGTAAAAACCAAAGAATTGCTGCTGCTCCTAAACCAATCCAGATGGCAAAAGCATAAAATGAACCCACCATTGCGTAATCTCTTTCTCTCGGTTCAAAAGGCTTTACTCCGGTATAGAAAATAATTCCGACACTTGTTAGAATAAATAAGGATAAGATGGCATAAAATCTTCCAAAATCTCTGCTAAACTGGAAATAGCAACCTAAAATTCCTAAAATTAAAGGTAAGAAGAAAAATGCAACCGTACTTTCATTTTTAAATTTCGCAGGCATCGCATCCTGATTTCCCCAAAGAGCATTATCGATTGGTGCAATTCCTGAAATCCAGTTTCCTCTTGTATTTTCACTATGTCCTTCAAGGTCGTTTTGTCTACCTACAAAGTTCCACATTAAATATCTAAGGAAATAATATCCGTTCTGGAAAGAGATAAAATAATCCATATTCTGCATAAAAGAAGGTTTTTGTACAGTAATAAGATTATAAGGTCTTACCTGAAGATAATCTGAAGCAGTGATTGATCCGTCTTCATATTTTGTTCTTAATTCATCAAAAATTTGCTTAGCCTCCGGACTATCTGCAACATCTTCATTTCCATAATTAAACTTAAAATCCGGTGCTCCGTACATAGAAATGTAATTGGCCATTACATCTTTATCATCGTTGAACATTCTAGGCATTAAGCTCACATGAGATTTATCGAAAACATAATTAAAACGCTCGCTTGTCTTTCTGTACGTTCCAGTTTTTTCGTCTTTTTCGTAAACTTCTCCTGTTTTAGTTGTTTTAAAGCTTCCGTCTTCGTTTTTTTGAATTCCGTTTGCATCAAGGAAGGCTGTATAGTTTTGTCCGTAAATTGTCGGCCAGTCTCCATACTGCTCTCTGTTGTAATAATCAAGCATACCGATTGCAGTATCCGGGTCATTAAGGTTCATTGGTGGATTTGCATTGGCTCTGATCGGAATAACCATCCAGCAAGAAAATCCGATTACCATATAAACAACCGATAATGCGACAGTCTGATAAATATTTCTTTTGGCTTGTCTTGCATATTTGATAATGAAATAGCAAAGCGCAACCATAATAATAAATCCGGCAATTGTTCCTGAGTGGAAAGGTAGACCCAAACCATTCACGAAGAATATTTCTAATTTTCCGAATAACGACATGATTACCGGGAAAATAATTTTAAATACGATAATTAAAATTCCTAATGTAATAAGGTTTGCAAAAAGGAAATTTTTCCAGGTGAATGTATAATTTCTTGCATAGTACACCAAGCAAACAGCAGGAATTGCCAACATACACATCATGTGAACACCTACAGAGAGTCCGAGAATAAAGAAAATGAGAATAATCCATCTTTCACTGTCTTTCTCCAAATATTCGTTTTCCCATTTGGTAATGAGCCAAACCAAAAGCGCGATAAACATCGATGCCATCGAATAAACTTCCCCCTCTACTGCAGAAAACCAGAATGTATCTGAAAATGTAAAACATAAAGAACCGATAACTCCTGCAAAAAGAATGGAGATCTCCTGATGCCTTGTGATTTCTTCAAAATCTTTGTTCAAAAGTCTTCTTACGAAATGAGTAATCGTCCAGAACAAAAACAAAATAGTAAATGCACTGAATAATGCTGACATGGCATTGATTACGATTGAATAATTTTCACCTTTTCCTAAAGCAAAAATGGCAGCTACTGCTCCCACAATCTGAAATAATGCAGCTCCCGGAGCGTGCGTTACTTCTAATTTTACTGCAGAAGAAATGTATTCACCGCAGTCCCAAAAACTAAAATTGGGTTCTATGGTCGATAAGTACGTGAAAAATGCAATAACGAAAGTCACCCATCCGAGAACGGTGTTCCATTGCCTAAAAGTCCAGTTTTTCATATAATAAAATCAATTATGCGAAAATAAGGTTTTTAGATTAGTTTATCTTGTTTTTAACAAAATTTAAAAATTTTGGCGTGCTTTTTGTCTGCTCCCGTAGGTTGGAAGTAAAAATAAATCACTTATTTACATAATTAGCGAACTTATAATTGACTAAAAGTTCAAAAATTATTTATTTTTTTGTATTTTTGCGGACAGATTTTTATTGAAAAATAACAAATAATGAGTAATGTTTACGATAATATTCTTGGCTTGATTGGGAGCACTCCTTTGGTAAAACTTAATACCGTAACAAAAGAAATTCCTGCAACCATTTATGCCAAGTTAGAATCATATAATCCTGGACATTCCACTAAAGATAGAATCGCACTTCATATTATAGAAAACGCTGAGAAAAAAGGTTTATTAAAGGAAGATTCTGTAGTTGTAGAAACCACTTCCGGAAATACAGGTTTTTCACTGGCCATGGTTTGTATCATTAAAGGATACAAATGTATTTTGGCAGTGAGCGACAAAACAAAACCTGAGAAAATTGCTTATCTTAAAGCTCTTGGTGCTACCGTTTATGTATGTCCTGCGAATGTACCTGCGAATGACCCAAGATCATATTATGAGGTAGCAAAAAGAATTGCTGCTGAAACTCCTAATTCGGTGTATATCAATCAGTATTTCAACGAGTTGAATATTGATGCGCATTATCAGACGACAGGTCCTGAAATTTGGGAACAGACACAAGGTAAAATAACACACCTTTTTGCTTGTACAGGTACAGGTGGAACTTTATCGGGTTCTGCAAAATTTCTGAAAGAAAAAAATCCTGATATCAAAATCATCGGCGTAGATGCAGACGGATCTATTCTGAAAAGCTACCACGAAACCGGAGAAATTCATAAAGAAGATGTACATCCTTATCAGATCGAAGGAATGGGAAAAAATTTAATTCCTTCTGCTCTTCTATTTGATAAAATCGATGAGTTTGTAAGAGTAAATGACGAAATGTCTGCTTACAGAACCAGAGAAATTGCTTTGAAAGAAGCAATTATGGGTGGTTACACAACCGGAGCTGTTACTCAGGGATTAATGCAGTATGCCAATTCTCATCAGTTTAACGAAAACGATCTTGTTGTTTTGATCTATCCAGACCATGGTTCAAGATACATCACCAAAGTCTACAGTGATAAATGGATGGCTGAACAAGGTTTCGTCAACAATTGTTTTCACAATTACGATGAAGTTTTCAAAACAGAAATCATCAAATAAAATTTTAATAAAGATACAAAGCAAGCCTTTTTTGTCATTCACAAAAGGCTTTTTTACTTAAAAATTACGAATATAATGTTGGATATTTTTGAAAGAATAAAAGAAAATCCAGGACCTCTGGGACAGTTTGCAGATTACGGTGAGGGATATTTTATTTTCCCTAAATTAGAAGGACCTATCGGGCCGAGAATGCAGTTTCAAGGGAGGGAAGTGATTTTCTGGAGTGCCAATGACTATTTGGGGATGTGTAATCATCCTGAAGTTTTGGAAGCAGATGCTAAAGCTGCAGCAGAATACGGAATGTATTATCCTATGGGAGCAAGAGCAATGTCGGGTGAAACGCATCAGCATTTGCAGCTGGAGAAAGAATTGGCAGAATTCGTACAAAAAGAATCAGCATATTTATTAAATTTCGGTTACCAAGGAATGGTTTCTACTATTGATGCTTTGGTAAGCAGAAATGATGTTATTGTTTATGATGTCGATTCTCACGCTTGCATCGTAGACGGTGTAAGGCTTCATGCTGGTAAGAGATTTACGTACAGACATAACGATATCGAAAGTCTTGAAAAAAATCTTCAGAGAGCAACAAAAGTAGCAGAAGAAACCGGAGGCGGTATTTTGGTAATTACTGAAGGGGTTTTCGGAATGAGAGGACAGCAAGGTAAAATCAAAGAAATTTGCGAATTAAAATCTAAATATCAATTCAGGCTTTTAGTTGATGATGCACACGGATTCGGAACACTTGGTGAAACAGGAGCCGGAGCCGGAGAAGAGCAAGGATGCCAGGATCAGATTGATGTTTATTTCTCAACTTTTGCAAAATCGATGGCTGGTTTCGGAGCGTTTATCGCGGGAGACAGAGAAATCATCAGATATTTGAAATTCAACTTAAGATCTCAGATTTTTGCTAAATCTTTAACAATGCCAATGGTAATCGGAGGCTTGAAAAGATTGGAATTGTTGAGAACAAGACCTGAAATCAAAGCTAAACTTTGGGAAAATACCAACAAACTACAAAACGGACTTAGAGAAAGAGGTTTCAATATCGGTGATACCAATACTTGTGTAACTCCAGTGATGATGCAGGGAACACCGGTTGAGGCAACTTTATTGGTAAAAGACCTAAGAGAAAACTATGGAATCTTCACATCTGTAGTGGTTTACCCTGTAATACCTAAAGGAATGATTTTACTAAGATTAATTCCTACCGCTTCTCACACCGATGAAGAAATCAACGAAACATTGGCTGCATTTGATGCGATTCACGATAAACTGAAAAGCGGATACTATAAAGAGCAGGAACAAAAATTACTATCAGAACAAGGTTTAAGTTTCAAAGAAATTTAAAAACTAGTCAATATTTTATATTTGCCACGAATGCACGAGTTTTATATTTGTGAATTCGTGGCAAAACTTTTCAAAATCAAAACAGCTTCTTCACGATTTCAGTAAATTTGCAAAAATTTTTCTTTTGAAAGACATTCTTCTCATCACTCCCCCTTTCACGCAGCTCAATACTCCTTATCCGGCGACAGCTTATATTAAAGGATTTTTAAATACCAAAAATATTTCAAGCTATCAAATCGATTTGGGAATTGATGTTATTTTAGAATTATTTTCAAAGAGCGGAATACAAAGAATTTTTGATAAAGAAATTGATGTACAGAATGTCGCAGAAAATTCACAACGAATTTTTGCTTTAAGAGAAGAATATTTAAAAACCATCGATCAAGTTATTTCATTTCTTCAGAATAAAAATCCGACATTGGCGAGACAGATTTGTTCGATGAATTTTCTTCCCGAAGCTTCCCGATTCAATCAGCTTGATGACATGGAATTCGCTTTCGGAAATATGGGACTTCAGGATAAGGCTAAACATCTGGCTACTTTATACTTAGAAGATTTATCTGATTATATTGTTGAAAACATAGATTCCGATTTCGGATTCAGCAGATATGCCGAAAGATTAGGAAAATCCGCCAATTCTTTTGATGAATTGTATCATAAATTACAAAGTGAGCAGACTTTTATAGATGATTTTACTTTAAAAATCTTACAGGAAAAATTAGAATTGGTTCAGCCAAAATTGGTTTGTTTTTCAATTCCGTTTCCAGGAAATCTATACTCAGCTTTTCGTTCGGCAAAATTTATTAAAGAAAACTATCCACACATCAAAACTGCGATGGGTGGTGGTTTTCCGAATACAGAATTAAGAGAAATTAAAGACCAAAGAGTTTTTGAATTTTTTGATTTTATAACTCTTGACGACGGCGAACTTCCCATTGAATTGGTTTATGAAAATGTCTGTCATTCTGAAGAAAATCAGGAATCACAGTTGAAAAGAACATTTGTTATTGAAAACCAGAAAGTTGTTTATAAAAATAATTCTACACGACACGATTACAAACAATCCGATATAGGAACTCCAGATTATACTGATTTACAATTAGATAAATACATTTCCGTTATAGAAATTGCCAATCCGATGCACAGTTTATGGAGCGACGGAAGATGGAATAAACTCACAATGGCGCATGGTTGCTATTGGGGAAAATGTACTTTCTGCGATATTTCTTTAGATTACATCAAAATTTATGAGCCCATTTCTGCCAAAATTTTGGTTGACCGAATGGAAGAACTCATCAAAACAACAGGCGAAACAGGATTTCATTTTGTGGATGAAGCTGCACCTCCCGCTTTGATGCGTGAAGTTGCTCTGGAAATTTTACGAAGAAATCTGGTTGTTACCTGGTGGACCAATATTCGTTTTGAAAAAAGCTTCACTCAGGATTTATGTTTTTTACTAAAACTTTCCGGCTGTGTTGCCGTTTCTGGCGGATTGGAAGTTGCGAGTGACCGATTGTTAAAATTAATTGACAAAGGCGTTTCAGTAGATCAGGTTGCAAAAGTGACAAGAAATTTTACCGAAGCAGGAATTATGGTTCATGCTTATCTCATGTATGGCTACCCGACTCAGACTGTTCAGGAAACAGTGGATTCTTTGGAAATGGTTCGACAGCTTTTTGAAATGGGAATTTTGCAAAGTGGTTTTTGGCATCAGTTTGCAATGACGGCACATTCACCTGTCGGACAAAATCCTGAAGAGTTTGGAGTAACTCCAATTTTACAGGAAATAAAGTTTGCCAATAATGATATCGACTTCACAGATAAAACCGGAATTGATCACGGAAAATTTAGTTTCGGTTTAAAGAAATCCCTTTTTAATTATATGCATGGAATTAATTTTGAAATTCCTCTGCAAGATTGGTTTGATTTTAAAATTCCAAAAACAACGATTCATCCTGATTATATTCATGACTGTCTTTTAGATGAAGACCAATTTAGCTTTAAAGGAAATTCAAAAATTATTTTTTTAGCTAAAAACGTAATCGCTGAGAATTACGTAAAAACAAAAAAACAAAACTCTTGGGCGTACACGAGAATTACGTTTCATTTAAAAACAAATATTGTTAAGATAGATTTAGAACAGGAAAAAGCAGATTGGCTGATAAAAATAATTTTAGAAAATACTTTTGAAAATCCGAAACGCATTACGCTTCAGCAACTTAAGGTTAATTTTGAAGAAAATTTTGATGATTTTGAATTGTTCTGGTTTTCAAAACCAATTCAGCAATTAAAAGAGAATGGAATTATTTTGAGTTTGTAAATTTTCAATTATCCTTCCTTTAATATAAAAATACCCGTCAAGTTTGTCATTCCGTAGGAATCTAGGCTTGAATTTTAGCGAAACGATACAGAGATTCCTACGGAATGACAAACGAAATGTAAATAATAAAACAAAAAAATCTCCTGAAAAATAATTTTCAGGAGATTTTCTTTTATAAGTTTTCGGCTAAAGCCAATTGAATTTATTTCCTTGTAAACGGGCTAAAGCCCGTTCCTATTGAATATTAAATTATAGAGATTTATTTTTATCTTTTTCAACCCCATCTTTTACAACTTCCCCAACTTCTACTTTTTCTCTGATTTTTATAAAATTCGGATCAAGAATCGCCATCCTTTCTGCAAGTGCTTTGTAAGTCGGAAATTTCAGAATTGAAGCTCGTCCCGACATTTCCCTGTATAAAGTAAAAACTTTACCACCTGCAGTGGTAATTCTTTTGGTCGTTGTACTGTATCGCCCAACCAACTTACTTTTAGCATCATACATTTCAATATCCACAAATGTTTTATCCGAAATGGTATCTTCAGAACCAAAACTTACGGGTAAATTTGTAAAATATCCAACCGGAATACCGTTGCTTAAAATTTCTCCAACATTGTTAACAGTAATATTCAGTTTATCAATTTTTGTTCGGATCGTATATGCTTCTTTCGTTTTGGTATCAAGTTTGCGCTTAGGCATATTTTTGAAAAGCTCATCTAAGTTTTTAATGTTGATTCCTCTTTCATCAATAATTTTCAAACCTTTGATACAGGTATAGACAGCCGATTTTTCATCTCCTGAAAATGCCGACGGAGAAATATAATCGATGTCTAAAGTTTTATCACGATTATAAACACGATTTAACTTGACATAACTATCCCGTACAGAATCCACTATGCTTTTATCAACAAACTCCATCGTAAAAATCGGAGTTTCCTTCAGATCCATAAAAGTATATTGACCAGATTTGCTTGTGATTTTTGCAACATGAATTCCGTCTAAACTTACAATGCCTCTTTTCGTTTTAATTAATTGAGCATTCAGAATGAAACTCAAAACTGTAAAGAACATGATTAAATTTCTTTTCATAAAATCAAATTTTTACAATGCATAAAAAAAGTGTAACAAAGTTACACTTTTCTTGAAAATATATTTAGCTATTCAATTTAACTATTCACAAAGGATGATTCCTTTATCATGATTAAATTCCACAACACCGCTTTTGATTGGGTAAGCAAAAACTTCGTTTTGATTTTCATTTTCTTTGGTAAAATTTTTAGCATACGCTTCGCCTACAGATTTTGTAAACAATTTTACTTTACCAAAAGATAATGAAGAAACAATTCCTGCGTGGTTTTTCATGATGTGAAATTCACCATTTTTTCCAGGCAATAATACTGAGTCTACTTCTCCTTCAAAAACTACGTATTCTGGTGTTAAAATTTTTATGTTCATAGAAACAAATTTGAAATTTGATGTTTGAAATTTGAAATTGCTGATCGAATCTCAAATTTCAAATCTCAAATTGTTAATTATTATGCGTTATCAGCTAACATTTTTTGTCCGGCTTCGATCGCTTCTTCGATCGTTCCTTTCAAATTGAAAGCAGCTTCCGGTAGGTGATCCAACTCACCATCCATAATCATAGTAAATCCTTTGATGGTATCTTTGATATCTACCAAAGATCCAGGAATACCTGTAAACTGCTCAGCAACGTGGAAAGGCTGAGACAAGAATCTCTGAACTTTTCTGGCTCTGTAAACTACTGATTTATCTTCTTCAGAAAGTTCTTCCATACCTAAGATTGCGATAATATCCTGCAACGCTTTGTATCTCTGAAGAATTTCTTTTACTCTCTGAGCACAGTTATAATGCTCTTCACCGATAATTTCAGGAGCCAAAATTCTTGACGTAGAAGCCAATGGATCTACCGCCGGGTAAATACCTAATGAAGCAATTTTTCTATCTAATACTGTTGTTGCATCTAAGTGAGCAAACGTTGTTGCAGGAGCCGGGTCAGTTAAGTCATCCGCAGGTACGTAAACTGCCTGTACTGAAGTAATTGATCCATTTTTAGTTGAAGTAATTCTTTCCTGCATCGCACCCATTTCAGAAGCAAGTGTCGGTTGGTAACCTACCGCAGAAGGCATACGACCCAAAAGTGCAGATACCTCAGAACCAGCCTGTGTAAAACGGAAAATGTTATCAACGAAGAAAAGTACGTCTCTACCTTGTCCTGTTTCACCACCATCTCTGTAGTACTCAGCTAAAGTAAGACCAGAAAGTGCTACTCTTGCCCTTGCTCCAGGTGGCTCGTTCATCTGTCCGAAAACGAATGCTGCTTTTGAATCTTTCATCGCTTCCAAATCTACTTTAGAAAGATCCCAACCTCCGTTTTCCATAGAGTGCATGAAATCGTCACCATATTTAATAATACCTGACTCTAACATCTCTCTCAAAAGGTCATTTCCTTCTCTCGTTCTTTCACCTACTCCGGCAAAAACTGAAAGACCTCCGTGCCCTTTTGCAATATTGTTAATCAACTCCTGGATCAATACCGTTTTACCCACACCTGCACCACCGAACAAACCGATTTTACCTCCTTTTGCATAAGGCTCAACTAAGTCGATTACTTTAATACCTGTAAATAAAACTTCTGCAGAAGTTGAAAGTTGATCAAATTTCGGAGCTTCTCTGTGAATAGGAAGACCTCCTTCCTTAGAAATATTCTGAAGCCCATCAATAGCGTCACCTACAACGTTGAAAAGTCTTCCGTTTACAGCATCACCAATTGGCATTGTAATTGGGTTACCATATCCGATAACTTCCTGACCTCTTGTAAGACCGTCAGTTGCGTCCATTGCGATACATCTTACTGTATCTTCACCAATATGCTGCTCTACTTCTAATACTACTTTTTCACCGTTTTCTTTTGTAATCTCCAACGCATCATAAATACTTGGAATAGCCTCTACATTTGTAAAAACTACGTCGATTACAGGACCAATAATTTGAGAAATTTTTCCTTTAATTTGGTTTGCCATTGCTAAATTTTTTCTTGGTGCAAATATAATGATTCTTGCTAAACCTGCAATTGCTAAAAAAAAGATTTTTATCATGCTTTTTTACTAATTTACCAATCTATAAGTTTATCAATTTACCAATAGATTTTTAGCAAAATATTTGATTTTGATACAATAATTGATTATCACATTGCTACATTTTTATATTGACACATGGGTTCATTGGTACATTGTTACATTATACCTATATTTGCAGTCAAAATTTTTTGTCTTGAAAGTTTTCAGAAATTTTAGCGATTATCATGCTGAGAAACCTTTAGCTTTATCTTTAGGAATGTTTGACGGGGTGCATCTTGGTCATAAAAGTATAATTGACGAGCTGATAAAAGTAAGTTCTAAAAATAATCTGGAGACTGCAATTCTTACTTTCTGGCCACATCCCAGATTTGTTTTTAATCCTAATGAAGATTTAAAGCTTCTCAATTCATTGGATGAAAAAACAGAGTTGATGGCGCAATACGCCATTCAAAACTTATTTTTAAAAGAATTTGACGAAGAGTTTCGAAATCTTACCGGAGAAGAGTTTGTGCGTCAGATTTTAGTTGATAAGTTAAATGTAAAATATTTAATCATCGGTTACGACCATTCTTTTGGTAAAAATAAAAGCGGAAATTTTGAATTGCTTCAAAAACTTTCAAAAGAACTGGATTTTGAAGTTGAACAAATGGAAGCGATTAATATTCACGAAAATAATATCAGCTCGACAAAAATCAGAAATGCTTTATTAAATGGAAATATTTTAGAAGCTAATGAAATGTTGGGTTACTCCTACTCCGTTTCCGGAACGGTTGTTCATGGGAAAAAATTAGGCAGAACAATTGGTTATCCAACCGCCAATATCGAAACTGAAAACCTGAAACTACTTCCTAAAAAAGGAGCTTACATTGTTGAAGTTTTTCTAAAAGATCAACAATACAAAGGTATGTTGAGTATAGGAACCAACCCAACTGTAAATGGGGAAAAATTAACCGTTGAAGTTTATATTCTTGATTTTGCTGGAGATATTTATGAGGAAAATATTACCGTAAAATTTAGAGATTTTCTTCACGAGGAAATTAAATTTGAAGGTATTGAAAAGCTTATTGAAAGATTGGATGAGGATAAAAGACTGACAGAAGGTTTTGAGTTTTAAAAATTTTTATTAATTCCCAAAACAATATGACGCGGAATTAACCTTTGTGTATATAAACTTTCACTAATATTAGATATCGAATATCGTTGAATACTATTCGAATTTAAAAGATTATTTCCCTGTATAAAAACACTCATATTATATTTTTTTGAAGTATAATTTGCTTTAATATCTAAAAACTGAGTTGTTTTCTGATCTGTATTTCCAAATTTATAGTATTCTAAAAACGATTCTATTCTCAATTGCGGATTAATGGTAAAATATAAATTAGCAAAACCTTTTTGATCCATATAATCATTAGAATTCACTTCAGAAGAAATAATATTGAATGCCCATTCATAACCCAATTCATAATTGATAAATTTTGTCCAGCCAGACTTCATTTCAAAACCGGCTTTCCAATTGGTAAATTTTGTTTTTATTAAGGGTTGATTACTCACACTGTTTTCATAATCTGATAACATATAAGAACCTAAAATACTCAATCTAGATTTCAAAAATTTCAAATATTTTCTCAATTCTAAATTTGAAGATAAATTACTGTTATTCTTCACCAAAATAGTTTGATTAAAAGTATAATTAGGATTAACAATCATATTATTTGACAGATAGTCTTCGCTTCTGAAAAAATTAATATTAAAATTCAGATATTGAGACATTTGCTCTCCAACGTTGTAACTAAAACCCAAATTATAATCTGGCAAAACAGTAAATGCGGTATTATTTTGTCTGAAATTCCGGTTTCCCTGATAAATATAATTGGTATAAACGTCATTGATAGAAATGGTTGAAAATTTTCTTTCTGCATTCAGATTAAAGTTCCCGGTTTTTCTGTTTTGGTATCCAATATTTGCAGAGGGAGAAATATAAAACCCATCTTGTTTATTTTGATTTAAATCAGAATGTATCATCTGACTTAATACAGTAAAACCATAACTCCATTTTTTACTTTTCTTACCATACTTGATTTGTCCGAAAACAGAATTCTGCAGATAATTTGTATTATTAATAAAATTTGATTGATTAAAGTTTACAATTTCATTGTTCAAATTAAAAACTTCAAGATTTGAATTTAGATAATCTTTTCTGAATTCATTTCCTAGTTGTAGCTCCAGACTATTTTCTTCAGCGTATTTTTTAAGATATGAAAATTTCAAACCTCCAAAATTCATTTTAGAATCGATGGTCTGATTTACTTTCTGGGCTTCTGGGTTATTAAGAATGTGAGAAAAAACGTTATTTTCATCAGTAAAATCATAAGGTCTGTTTTGGTAAATATATCTTGCTACCGCAACCAAAGCTTTAGAAGAATCGATTTTCTTGGTGAAAGTCAGCCTATTTTCGTTCGCAAAAAGCTCATTTTTTCCTACTTGATTATTCAGCTGTTCGTTGAATAAAAAAATATTATTATTATTTTCATTCAAGGATGAAATTTTATTGTAAAGTTGAATATTAGAATTATTTTTAAAATCTTTTGACAGTTCTAATTTTCCAACAATATTTCGGTTATTCTGTTTCCAAGTTTTGTCTTCGTTATTAACGAAATCCAAACCATCAAAATTGAATTTGTAGTATGAATTGATATAATTTCTGTTTTCTGTTTCGTTAAAAATGGTCACCAATTTTAGTTTCCAGTCAGTTTTAAAATTGTAGATATAATTAAGCGAAACTAATCTGTCATTATTAAAGTTGGTACGCTTATCATTAAACAGAAAATTTTTCTGATGAAGATTAACCGTAGAAAGTGTATTGATATTCGTTCCTACATTTTCGACATCATTTTCTGAACTCGGACTGATTAAATATTCCACACCATTCATTTCATTGAGCCCTAAATTATTGGCATTAAACAAAAGATAAACTTTCTTTTTCTTTGTAAAATTCATAACATTTAGCTTCCCTTGTCGCATATCTTCTTTGTAGCTTGTAGAAGCCAGCAATACATTACCAAACCATTTTCTTTTAGCGTCTTCTTTCAAGGTAAGATTTAAAGCAATACTTTCGGAATCTTCGATATTTTTTAAGAGTTTGTTCTTAGAATAATTTTTGAGAATCTGAATTTTATCTAATGGTTTTGAAGGCATACTTTGGGTAAGTGTTTGATATCCCCTTTCAAAAAGATCGTCGTTTTCTATCATCACTCTTGACACTTCTTTATTTCCAAATTTTATTTTACCATCACTAAGAACAGTAATTCCCGGAAGTTTCTTCAGAAGTTCTTCTACATTTTGCTCTGTTCCGTTGGAGAAATTTTTGGCGGAATATTCTACTATATCTTTTTTAATTTTTATGGGCGAAGTACGGTTTATCACAACTTCTTTAATTTCTTTTACTTTATCAGTCTCTAAAATAATAGTTTTAAAATCAAAGTTTTCACCTCTTTTAATTATAGAAACTGGAAACTTTTTAGAAATGTAACCTATCGCAGAAATCTGCAGATTAAACTGACCGAACTTATCGGTATTTAATAAAAAACTTCCGTCTTTATTGCTAAAGACGAAAGTAATAATGTTATCCTGTGAATCGGTAAGAATCACATTAGCTCGCAAAATTGGCCGCTTATTTTCAGATACAACTAACCCATTAATCTCCGTTTGTGCAGAAATTCTCAAAAATAATATAAAAAAGATTAACCATAATAATCTCATTAAGTCTGTTTACAAGCTTTGCAACCAAAAATTTAATAATTATAAAGCAAACAATAATTATTTGAATATTTATTCAATACTAAGTTCGAAACTAGCTGATCGTGGGGAGGGCATCTGGCCATGCGGTATGTTTTGGTTCATATTTGCTATTTGCTGGCTTTGCCATTCTTTAAGTTGTTCCGTATCAGCCTTAAAAACATCTAAATAAGAAACAGTTTCGGAATCATTTTCATTTATAAAGTATGATTCTAGCTTTTTAGGCAAAACATAATTTTTGTTCAACGAAATTTTAATTGCACTAAAATGAAAGTTTTTTTCAGAATCATAAGCTTCTAAAATAGCACCTGGTGTATCTTTCAGTTTCCAAGGAAAAATTGGATTTGGAATTTCTAATGTAAACCAAACCTCCCATTTTCTTCCTCTAATTTCTGCTGTAGCCTTATGACAATCGTACCCTAAAATATTTTTTGTCTCTTTTGTTGTGGTCCAAATAACTGGTGTTATTTTATCTACAGATAACTTATATTTTAGTCTTTCGGTTTTTCCAACAAATGAATTCTCTTGATAAAATAAATCTTTATTTCTATCATAATTCACTAGAAATTTTGGATGCTGTTTATGTGCTAAGTAGTTTAAATCTGCTTCTTTAACATCAATATCATCTGTTAACAAAGAGAGATTATTATTATCTGATGAAAAAGAAAATGATTTATAATTTTCTCCTAACCATAATAATTTATACTCTATACAATTTTGTAAAGTTACTTGTGAAAAGCAATTGAAACTTATAAAAAAAATAAATATTAAAATAATTTTTTTATTCATTTTATATAATAATTATTGATTATACTATCCTCCCGTTCCTGGTTCTGTTGGTTGAATAGAGTTGTATTTTTTTTCTGGACCAACCACCACAGTTACACGAGTTGTAATTCTTGTACCAGTTTGAACGCCTGAAGGACATTCTTGCCAAGTTGGCCATGAAGAAGCTCTTCCCTGAAGTGATCCGCATGTATCTACATAACTTGTTATTGTAGTATATTCACAAGCCCCCTTAGCTTTTTCTGAAACTTCTGATTTTTTTTCTTTTTTTTCTTTTAAATTATCAGAAGTTGTATTAGCCAAAGTAATCCCTGAAATTCCCGCTGTTAAAAACAGTCCTAAAATAATTTTTTTCATTGTAATAAATTTTTAAGTTAAAATTAAAATTTGTGTTTAAACTTTTTGCGCAATTCGGTTTGAACGCTTCAAAGAAAAATAAAAAAAATCGTACACACAATATTAATTATCACTTTTTATAGATAAATTTATTATGTTAAATAGCTTGTTTATGGTAGTTTACAAATATTTTTAATTCACTTCACTAAAATAATTCATATTTTTTCTCAGAAAATATTTATGATAAAATTTATTAATAGATAGTAAATATTTTAAGAATTTTCAATTTCTTCTTTCGCTTTTTTCGTCAGTGATTTAAAAACAAGATCATATGACTGATCGATCATTTTTAAAATCAAATCTCTTTTTAAGCCGTCTACTGAAACAGTATTCCAGTGTTTTTTATTCATGTGAAATGCACTTGTAATCTGATGATATTGTTCACGAAGCTCTAAACTCCATTCCGGATCGGTCTTTACATTGATGCTTAAAGGCTGTCTTTCCAATGACATCAACAAAAATATTTTTGTTCCAACTTTCATGACAAGCGTTTCGTTATCAAAAGGAAAGCTTTCGGTAACTCCTTTTTTCGCAAGACAGTAATCTAAAATTTCGTTGGCATCCATTTAGTATGAGTAATAAGTAATTGGTAATAAGTTATCCATGATGATTGATGAATTATAACTGATAATTGATAAAACATTTAGTCGAAACATCTTTTATCTTTTATCTTCAATAATTACCTCAAATTTAGTAAATTTAAGAAAGCAAAATATCATCTACAAACCACATTAATTATGAAAGCTCTCGTCATCGGCGCTACAGGTGCTACAGGAAAAGATTTGGTAAATCAGTTAGTAAACGATAAAGATTTTGATGAAGTGAATGTTTTTGTCAGAAAGCCTTTATCCATTCAAAATGAAAAGCTGAAAACCCATGTCGTCAATTTTGAAAATCCTGAAGAATGGAAAGATCTTGTAAAAGGTGATGTTGCATTTTCCTGTCTCGGAACAACTTTAAAAACAGCAGGTAGCAAGGAAGCACAGAGAAAGGTAGATTTTAATTACCAATATGAATTTGCAAAAGCTGCCAAAGAAAATAATGTAGATGATTATATATTGGTTTCTGCATACGGAGCAAACCCGAAATCTAAAATATTTTATTCTAAAATGAAAGGCGAACTTGAAGAAGCTGTAAAAAAATTACATTTTAACAAAATTACGATTTTCAAACCCGGAATGCTTGAGAGAAAAGATTCTGAAAGAACCGGTGAAGTTTTAGGAAGCAGAATCATCAAATTTGCCAATAAATTCGGGCTTTTTGAAAGCCAAAAACCTTTACCTACAGATATTTTGGCAAAAGCGATGATTAACTCTTCGAAGATCAAAAGCAATGGATATTCCAGTATAAAGCTGGGTAATATTTTCTGTTTTGCTGAAAAAAGTAATGATTAATTTAATAAAAAATCCGCTTCTTATTGAGGAAGCGGATTGTATATAAAAATAATTTTATTTATTATTTAGTAGCTGGTGCAGCTGCCTGAAGTGCAGCTTCTTTAGCTTTCAATTCTGCAACTTTAGCCTGATTTCTAAGCATTGCATAAATATCTTTTAAGACAGAAACTGCATCGATATTGTTAGGTTCTGCCTGATACCATTTTTCAGCATAAGGTAATGCTTTATTGAATCTTTCTTTTCTTGCTTCGATAAGCTCAGTTGCTTTATCAGGATTTGCTTTTCTAAGTCCGTTAATTTCTTCAACTGCTTTGGCATCATCACCAATTACAGTATAAACAAGATTCTGGTGTGCATTAGACATTTTAGGATTTAATTCCAAAGCTTTTGTAAAAGATGCAATCGCATCATTTACAGTTGCAGGATTTTTAGATTGTAAAACTCCTAAATTATACCAGTTAACAGCATCATTCGGATTTTTCGCCAATTGATCCTTCAGGTTTGTCATGAATTGGTCTGTTTTACCAGATGCATACAGAGCGCTTCCCTGATATTCTTTAAGTTTAGCATTATTAGGATACTTTGCCAAACCTTTTTCAATAATTGCCAAAGCTTCATCATTCTTTTTAGCATTCAAAAGCAATGTTGATAAAGTTTCATACAAATCCGGTTCTACACTCTTAGTCTGCTCAGTTTTGAAATCTGAGTAATCTTTTGAAGATGTTTTTTTCAGCAATTCCCAAGTTGCTTTATCATAGTTTGCTACCTGACCTGTTTTGTTATCTTTAGCTGTATAAGTAGTTTGAACTCCGGTGTATCCAGAATTAATAAGATCTGTATAGATTTTTATTGATTCATCAAGATTATTTGCCAATGCATAGCTCAGTCCTGAATAGTACATATACGTCTTATCATCCTGACCATTTGTTTTCAACAAATTATAAAGTTCTAAAAACTTTGGTGCTGCAACCGCATAGTTTTTAGCATTATATGCATCCATTGCTGCCTTATTAGTAGCCTCAACTTGAGCATTTACATCTTTTGCGTCCTTCTTTTGTGCGAAAGCAAAAGTCGATGCAACGATTGCTAAACCTAAAATTAGCTTTTTCATAATAAGAATTTTAATTAATTTAAATTATTCTTCAGAATCAGAATTTTCAGTTTCATCAACCGGATTTTCACTGTCTGAATTATTTTCTGTTTGTGGCGATGTATTTTCTTCAGTTGAAATATTTTCTATAGATTCTTCTCCTTCAATCACTTCTTCTTCTACATCCTTATCCATTTCAACTTTTGCGATAGCTGCAATTTCGTCATTCTTTTTAAGATTGATCATTCTTACACCTTGAGTATTTCTACCCATTACACGCATTTCATCCATATTCATTCTGATAGCAACACCGGATTTATTAATAATCATTAATCCGTCCTCATCAGTCACGTTTTGAATCGCAATCAAATTACCTGTTTTCTCAGTGATATTTAAGGTAATAACTCCCTTTCCACCTCTGTTTGTAATTCTGTAATCTTCTACTGCCGTTCTCTTACCGTAACCTTTTTCAGATACTACAAGAACCGTTTCACGCTCAACATCATTCACAACAATCATACCAATAACTTCATCATTATCCTCCATTGTTATTCCACGCACACCAATTGAACCTCTACCAACTTCTCTCACCTTTTCTTCAGGGAAACGAATACATTTACCATTCTTTGTGGCAATCATAATCTGAGATTCACCGTTGGTAAGATATGCACTTAGCAACTGGTCATTTTCACGAATTTCAATAGCGTTAATACCATTGACTCTCGGCCTTGAATAAGCTTCCAAAGAAGTTTTCTTGATGGTACCGTTCTTCGTAATCATCACCACACTCATCTGATTAATGTAATCTACATCTTTCAAATCATTGGTTCTGATGTATGCTTTAATCTTATCGTCCGGTTCAATGTTGATTAAGTTTTGTACTGCTCTTCCTTTTGCCGTTTTAGAACCTTCAGGAATTTCGAATACTCTTAGCCAATAACATTTTCCTTTTTCGGTGAAGAACAACATATATTGGTGATTCGTTGCAGACACAATGTACTCCAAGAAATCTGAGTCTCTCGTTGTAGCCGCTTTATTTCCTACACCACCTCTACTTTGAATTTTATATTCTGAAAGCAACGTTCTCTTCACATAACCCGCGTGAGAAATGGTGAGAACTACAGATTCGTTCGGAATAATGTCTTCAATAGACATTTCTCCTCCTGAATAGTCAATTTCAGTTCTTCTTTCGTCGCCATATTTTTCTTTTACTTCAAGCAATTCATCCTTGATAATTTGGAATCTTCGCGGTTCGTTTGATAAAATATCTTCCAAATCAGCAATTTCTTTCATAATTGCATCATATTCGTCACGGATTTTATCAAGCTCCATTCCTGTAAGACGGGCAAGACGTAAATCAAGAATAGCCTGAGCCTGGATTTCAGAAAGTTCAAATTCAGAAATTAAACCTTCTTTTGCAGCTTGTGGGTTTGAAGAATGACGGATAATTGAAATCGCTTTATCTAAAGCATCCTGAGTTCCGATCACTTTCATGAAACCTTCAAGAATATGAGCTCTTTCTTTGGCTTTTCTAAGCTCGTACTCCGTTCTTCTTACAATCACTTCATGTCTGTGTTCTACGAAGTGATGAATAATATCTTTAAGGTTCAGCTGTTCCGGTCTTCCATGTACCAATGCAATATTGTTTACACTGAAAGATGTCTGTAAAGCTGTATATTTATATAATAAGTTTAAAACAACATTAGGAATCGCATCATTTTTTAATTCATAAACGATACGAAGACCGCTCCTGTCAGACTCATCTCTGATTTCAAAAATACCGGGAATTTTTTCTTCCTTTACCAATTCGGCAGTTCGCGCAATCATTTCAGCTTTATTTACCTGATAAGGTACTTCTGAAACAATGATTGCATTTCTGTTGTGTACTTCTTCAAAACCAACTTTAGCTCTAAGAACTACTCTGCCTCTTCCTGTATGGAAAGCATCTCTTACTCCGTCATAACCGTAGATGATACCACCAGTCGGGAAATCCGGAGCGATGATGTGTTGCATGAGCTCATCAATCGTAATTTCCTTATTGTCAATATATGCACAGATAGCATCAATAGATTCTGAAAGATTGTGTGGCGCCATATTGGTTGCCATCCCTACTGCAATTCCTGAAGTTCCGTTTACTAAAAGATTGGGAATTTTGGAAGGAAGTACCGTAGGTTCCTGTAAACTGTCGTCAAAGTTATTCTGAAAATCTACTGTTTCTTTATCTAAATCTGATAAAACCTCATCGGAAATCTTTTTTAGTCTTGCTTCTGTGTAACGCATTGCTGCAGGTGGGTCACCATCCATTGAACCGAAGTTACCCTGCCCGTCAACCTGTGGATATCTTAAACTCCAGGATTGCGCCATTCTTACCATCGCATCGTAAACAGAAGAATCTCCGTGCGGATGATATTTACCCAAAACATCCCCAACGATTCTCGCAGACTTTAAATATTTTCTGTTTGAGAAAACCCCTAAACCATACATACCGTAAAGCACTCTTCGGTGTACAGGCTTCAGACCGTCTCTCACGTCCGGTAATGCTCTCGAAACAATAACCGACATCGAATAATCGATGTAAGATGATTTCATTTCATCAACAATGTTGATAGGAATTAATCTTTCTCCTTCTTTTTGCATATATAAGTTTTATTGTAATGATAATCAGACTTTTAAAATCATGTCTGAAAACTATTTATTTTGATTATTTAATAACGGGCTAATTTACAAAATTTTTGCCGATTTTTGCCTGAGAATTCAATCAAAATATCTTAAAAATATTAAAATATGAGTGTATTAAGCATTACCTTTCATTGTGTAAAAAACAATTTGGAAGAATGGGAAAAATATGTAGACGAAACGCTGATTCTGATGACCGAAAACCTGATGGACGTTAACAAATATATTTTGTCTGAAATTCACAGCGATTATATTGAAGAAGGAAAAAACTACAATCTCCTGCTTATTTTTGATGATGAAGAAAAACGCAGTGATTTTATAGATAGTGAATTACTTAATATTTCCGAAAGAATCGAAAAACAGTTCGGACAAAATGTAATGATCTTCAATACATTTCTCAATCCCAAGAAAACAAGAATGTAAAATAAAAGCTCCGATATGGAGCTTTTTTATGTTTAATGTCTGCCTCGATGGTGACCTTTGTGTTTTTTATGTCCATGACCGGGCTTATCATAATAATAAGCCTGCTTTTTAACCTGACCGGGAGCATAATGCCTTGCACTGCCACCATAAACTTTTTTCGCATGTCCCGGAGGAAGCCTTCTTCCGTGATGCTCATGTACAACACACGATAACAGAATAGTGCCCGCCACCACAATTATTGAAGTAATTTTTAATAACCCTCTCATAATCTTACTTTAAATTTTCAAATCTTATATTTACAATGATAATGCCAAAACAAAAAAATGAATTATGTTTTAGAAATAATACATCATCATAAATTTAATTTTATCATATTATTAAATTTAAATAAATCAAAAACTGTCTCAATAATGAGACAGCTTCTGTTTTTATAAGTTAACTACAATAACCGGTCTGCTTTGATAAACCCTTGGATGCTTATATCTTTTATAAGTATAGTGTCTGTACGGTCTTACCGGCTTATAATAATGTTTCTTGTAATGATGTCTTGGAGCTTTATAGTATACAACTTTATTATACTTCATTTTATGAGGTCCTCGGTGACCATGGTAATATCCTTTATGTGGACCATGATGACGTTTTTGTATAGGTGACGCCTGATAAAATGCAAAAGAAAAAATCAACAAAAACAGCCCGATTGCTTTAAATAATACTTTCATAATAATCAATTTCAAATTACAGAAAATTTTATCAAGACTAATGCCAATAATCTTTTATCATTGATTTTTTAATAGTTTTTATGATAATTTTATGCTTTTAAACAGCAATCTCAATAAATTATCTCCAAATAATAAAATTATATTATCTGTTTTGGTTTCTTGGATGGGCTTCTTTTAATTTTTCGATCTTTTTATCGTGACCGGGAGGCATCGGCCGACGACTTGATGTGGAAGACATGACGAAAACATTCCGATTAAAATGAAAGCTGCCATTGTATTTTTAATGAATTTCATAACGCTGCATTTAGGTTTATGAATTAAAATATACAATCAAAATGCCAATCATTATGTAATTTAAAATACATTTTTACTTCTTCGCTCCATAAAAATAAGATCTTTCCATTGACCATGGAGCTGAGCTACCTTTTCTCTTTTTCCAATAATTTTGAAACCATTTTTCTGGTGAAATCTTATAGCCATTTCATTTTCAGAAAAAAGATTGGATTCCAAAGTCCAAAAACCATGGCTTTCGCTGTCGACAATAAGTTTCTTCAGGAGCATTGTACCTAAACCTTTCCCGATATAATGATTGTCTAAATAAATACTTACTTCAGCAACGCCTTTAAAGAAATCTTTTTTGCTGATCATTTTTAAAGCGCACCAACCAACCACTTCACTCGCTTCATTCTCTAAAACCCATCTGCAGTCATTGTAATAACTGGAATTCCAGGCTTCAGCGCTTGGTAATTCTGTTTCCAGAGTCGCCATTCCGCTGTCGATTCCCTGCTTAAGAATTTCCAGTACTCTTATTTCATCCTCCGGAAGCATTTCTCTTATCTCGTAATTCATTTAATGATATTTTCTTTTACTTTTTCTTTTAATCCTCGAATAATGAGTCTGCTTATCTTTTTTGTCCTCAGAAATCACACTGATGTTTCCATCCACTTCAAGAATAGCAAGCTTCACGTTTTCCATGGTTTCCACACTATGTTCCCGGATGGCTTCATTCAGTTCATCAAAGGAAATTTTCACTTTTCTCAACGCAACCGGATCTTCCTTTCCATCTTTTACTAAAATTACAGGATCAGCTTCCATCAGGCTTGCAAAACTTCGATTCGAAAACATCAGTCTTTTCACAATAAAATTAGCTATGAAAAGTACCAAAGCTGCTATAATTCCGCCTTCCAAGGAAGTGTTTTGTCCGACCATTGCGTTTTGTACTGCATTAGAAATAAGAAGAAGTAACACAACATCTCCTGCATTGAGCTGTGAAAGCTGGTTTTTCCCAAACAGACGAATCGCAATCATCATAAAAAGATAAACGCAGATGGAACGCAAAACAACATCTAAAATGGGATTCACAACAATTAATATTTAAATCAAATTTATACAATTAGTATAAATAAAAAAACTGCTTTTTCAAGCAGTTTCATGGAGTAAATTATATAGTTTGTTTCTATTGAATTATCGGTTGCTGATGTCTACTCTTACAGGCATTACATAAGATGAAGCAAGCATATTTTCATTCAGTTTGCTTGGGTCAACTTTATATTGAAGATGAGATAAGACATTTTCAATTTCTTTGCTTACATTTTTGCAGTCTCCTTTTGAACGAACATTTACGATTTTACCATTTTCAGCAATATCAAATTTCACTTCAGAATTTACAACCCCTTGCTTATAATCCTGATTGGTAAAGTCGAAATTAGCAATGAGCAGATTTCTGATTTCATTAAAGGCATCATTTTTATTTAATAGAACTTCCTGGATCATGTTGCCAGAAGTAGTTTGAGCTTTCATATTGTTAACAACTGCTGTTAAACCGAAAATAAAAAGTGTTGCAACGAATATTTGAATTTTATTTTTCATAACTCTTTGGTTTTAAATATTATATTAAACTTAATTACTATTTCTTTACCAAAGATATATAAAATAATTTACAATAATTTTACATTGAGTTAACATTGAGTTAACATTAAAAATTAAAATACTGATTTTCAACAATTTAAATTTTTAAAATAATTGAAAAATTAACATTGGAATTGATTTTAAAGCATAAAAAAAGCTAAACATAAATTATTTAGCTAATATTTCATTACTTATAAGCCTTCAATTATTCTTTTGTTTTCTAATTCATTGATGATAAATTGAGCATCACTTTCACTGATATATTTATTTTCGTAGAGCCAATGTATCCTGCCAATCTGCACATGAACCGGAATCAAATTATCGACTTTATAGTAGGTTTTTAAATAATAATTCTTTTTGCTTTCTTTAATTTTCGAAATAAACGAATCAACTTCTATCATATCTTTTTTTGTATAGAAAAAGACAATTGGTTTTGTTGCTACCAAATTTTTTGAGCTTTCTTTTCTAAATTCATTATTACATAATCCTACAATCACTAATGCAGGAATCATTATTAAAGCAAAAACAAACACTCTCATTGATCCTGACAAATCAAAAGAATCGTTAATGATAATGTTTAGAAAAATACCGTTAAATAAAACAGATACCGCTATTCCTAAGAGTACAAGATCTTTAGTTTTTCTAAACACTATTTCATCATCCTGAATATCTGTAAAATAAACTCTGTATTCCTGCACTTCTTTAGCAAAATTATTTTTTACTAAAACTCCATCTTCCAGAATTTCAAAATATTTAGAATTTCTCCCGTTTTTTTGTTTTAAAATATTCATTTAAATAAAAGCTACAACTCCCTCTTCAAAAACTTCCCTGTCAAACTCTTCTTAGACTTTACAATTTCCTCAGGAGTTCCCTGCGCAACAATTTGTCCGCCGTGTTTTCCACCTTCCGGACCAACGTCGATAATGTGATCGGCCAATTTTATCACATCCATATTATGTTCAATAATGATGAATGAATTTCCTAATTCCACCAATTGATTAATAGCATCCATCAGTATTTTCACATCTTCAAAATGAAGTCCGGTTGTCGGTTCATCAAGAATGTATAAAGTATTTCCTGTTTGTCTTTTTGCCAGTTCCGTTGCCAGCTTGATACGTTGAGCTTCTCCTCCCGAAAGCGTTGTCGATTGCTGTCCCAACGTAATATATCCCAAACCGACATCCTGCAAAGTTTTCACTTTTGCAAAAATCTTTGGAATCGGCTGGAAAAATTCTACCGCTTCATCAATCGTCATATCCAACACATCGGAAATCGATTTTCCTTTGTAACGAACTTCCAATGTTTCTCTATTGAAACGCTTTCCGTTACAAGTTTCACAATGTACATAAACATCGGGTAAAAAATTCATTTCAATCACCTTTAAACCGCCTCCCTGACAAGTTTCACATCTTCCGCCTTTTACATTGAAAGAAAATCTTCCCGGTTTGTAACCACGGATTTTAGATTCTGGTAATTCTGCAAAAAGATTTCTGATATCCGTAAACATTCCTGTATACGTTGCAGGATTTGAACGTGGCGTTCTTCCAATCGGAGTCTGGTCTACATCTACGATTTTATCGATATGCTCAAGACCTTCAATTTTTTTGTAAGGCAAAGGCTCCTGAACGGCTCTGTAGAAATGTTTGTTCAGAATCGGGTACAAAGTTCCGTTGATCAAAGAAGATTTTCCGCTTCCTGAAATCCCTGAAACGACTACCAATTTTCCCAATGGAATATCAAGCGTTACATTTTTAAGGTTATTTCCTGTAGCGCCTTTTAATACGATATTTTTACCATTCCCTTTTCGTCTTTCTGCAGGAATTTCGATTTTTCTTTTTCCGTTGATGTATTGAGCGGTAATTGTATCAGCTTTTAATAAATCTTTCGGTTTTCCCTGCCAAAGAATTTCACCTCCGAATTTTCCGGCTCTCGGACCAATATCCAATACCTCATCGGCTTCCAGAATCATGTCTTTATCGTGCTCTACAACCAACACAGAGTTCCCGATATCACGAAGATTTTTTAATGAATTGATCAATCTTTCGTTGTCTCTTTGGTGCAATCCGATGCTTGGTTCATCCAGAATATAGAGAACATTCACTAACTGAGAACCGATCTGCGTTGCCAGACGAATCCTTTGAGATTCTCCTCCGGAAAGTGTTTTTGAACTTCTGCTCAAGCTTAAATAATCCAAACCAACATCCAGTAAAAACTGCAATCTGGTTTCGATTTCTTTTAAAATTTCGTGAGCAATAATTTTATTTTTTTCTGAAAATTTATCTTTAACATCAGCCAACCAATCTTTCAAATCAATTAAACTTAATGCATTCACCTCAGCAATATTTTTTCCGTCGATTTTAAAGCTTAAACTTCCCGGTTGAAGACGTGTTCCTTTACATTCAGGACAGGTTTCTTCTGTTGTGAAATGTCTTTCCAGCAAAATGGCTTCGTAAGATTCTCTTTCCTCAATTAGTTCTTCCATAAAAGGAATCAAACCATCAAAACTGATTTTGATTTTCTTGGTAATTCCTGCATATTTTAAATCTTTATTAAATTCTTTGTGACAACCGTTGTAGATATAATCCAAAGCTTCTTCCGGAATATCCTGAAAAGGAGTTGCTAAACCTAAACCAAAAATTTCAAGAATATTTTTAATCTGAGAAAGAATCCATTTATTAGACTTAATATCTTCCAAAGGCAGCAAACCTCCCTGATTGATTGATAATTTCGGATTTTCAACAAAATAATCGGTGTTGATTTTCTTAATAGTTCCTAAACCTTTACAGCTCGGACAGCTTCCTTTCGGAGAGTTGAACGAAAACGTATTCGGTTCCGGCAACGCCAATGAATGACCGGTTTCGGCATCCATTAAATTTTTAGAAAAATATTCAATCTCAGTACTTCCTAATTTTTGAATTCCAATTAAGCCTTCTCCCATTTCCATGGCTGTTCGCAACGATTTTTCCATTCTGGCTTCGGAGGCAGATTCGCCGATGATCCAACGGTCGATGACGATGTCGATGTCGTGGGTTTTGTAACGGTCAAGCTTCAAATCATATTCAATATCCTGCAATTCGCCGTCGATTCTTGCCTGTCCGTACCCTTTTTTTGCCATTTGCACAAAAAGTTCGTGATAATGTCCTTTTCTGGAACGAACAACAGGCGCCATTAACATGATTTTCTCACCTTTATAATTTTCCTTGATGGTTTCAAGGATCTGATCTTCGGTATAACTTACCAACTTTTTTCCTGTCGTCTGAGAATAGGCATCCGAAACTCTGGCAAATAAAAGACGTAGGAAATCGTACAGTTCAGTAACTGTTCCTACAGTTGAACGTGGGTTTTTATTAGTTGTTTTTTGCTCAATTGCAATTACAGGAGACAATCCTTCGATTTTATCTACATCAGGACGTTCCAGACCTCCCAAAAATTGTCTTGCATACGCAGAAAATGTTTCAATATAACGACGTTGTCCTTCCGCAAAAATCGTATCGAAAGCCAACGAAGATTTCCCGCTCCCGGAAAGTCCGGTAATTACGACCAATTCGTTGCGCGGAATTTTTACATTGATATTTTTTAAGTTGTGTTCACGGGCTCCGTAAACTTCTATATATTCTGTTGATTTACTCATAATTTGGGGTGATTTTACCTGAAAATCACGATGTGCAAAATTACGGAAATTTTGGGAATTTTCTGTGTTAAAATATGTTTGTTTAATTACCACAAAGTGCACATTATTTTCAGTTTAAAACAGTCTTTATTACAAAACAAATACCGATGAAACTTTCACCGGTATTTATTTTAATTAAAACTATAAGTATTTATTTCACAAACGTATTGTATGAATTCAGCACAGATTCATACGCAGAATCCATCTGCTGAATATTAGAGTCTGAGATCTGCTTGGTCGATTTTGAATCTCTGATGAGTTTTCTGAATTTGTCTAAGAAATCTGAAGCGTTTTTATTAACACTTTCAAATTGAGTTTTTTTGTAAACATACTGCGTTTCCTTCACATTAAACTCTTTTTTAGAATTTTCAGCAACAACTTTCTCAAATTCATCATATTTTTTCTGGGCTTCGGCTTCGTTAAAGCCATGTGTATATTGTTTATCCAAAACATCCATTACAGAATCCATAGAATTCATCAGTGATTTTGATGACACAATAAATTCTTTCATCGGATGGTCTTTCAGAATTACTTCTTCAGCAGCTTCGGTTGCCGGTTTTATCTTCGCTAAAATATTTTCTCCTGCAATGAAAAATTCCTTCGCTTCGGCTTCAATCTCTTTTTGTAAAGCTTCTGCCTTAGCTCCCTTGTCGTCTTTATAATCTTCAGAGGTAATGTAAGATTTCAACTCTTCATATTTTTTTTCGATGCTCTCTCTTTTTGCCTTGTAGGTATTAAAATCTGCCTCAATTATTGTTTTATCTTTTTCGAAGCCTGAAGGAACATTTTTTATTTTACTCAAAGAATAGTCCATCGAATTAATCACCAGCGGCATACTGTAAACTGTTTCTCCATGTGATTTTTTCACAGCTGATTCTGCATATTTTACAATATTCTCTATATGTCTGCTTGAACTTTTGTATGAATCAAGGAAGTCGTTGTTAAAGTCTATAATCGCCTGAGATTCGTTCTCTCCCGCTTTCATTACTGCATTTTCAATTTTATCCAGACCTTTCTTACAACTTATACTTGCTGCACTTAGCGATAAAGCCAGTGCAACCATCATTACTTTTTTCATATTTTATTATTTGGTTTAAAAATTAATTTTCAAAAAAATCGGTGTCTTCATTACTTATTTTCACCAGATATTCTATTCCGTCAATTGCTTTTGCAACGATTTGATTACGCAGAATATTTGCCATATTTTCCCAGTAAACTCTTCCGTAAAAAGAATAGTTGTTTGGAACGATTTCCACTTCCACCGTTCTTACAAAACCTTCTTTCGGTTTCGTGCTGATCATGGTGCCACGTTTTACACGAACGTCTTTCATTTCATCTTTAAGAACCATACGGCAATAGTTTTTAACATCTTCTAATGAAATAATTTTATCCCTCGTCGTTAAAGCATATTTATAAGCCTGAATACTGTCTGAACCTTTTTGTTCTTCTGCTCCACCAATTGTCTCAGTCAATAAAATCATTGACTGTGATTTCAACTGATTTGAAAGTTCGGTTCCGGGGCGCATGTGGTTTGCAAAAGTGCAGTGAGTCACCCAAAATGAAGCATACGTATGGTCTGTCTTTTCTACAGGTTCCATGATAACATAATTCAGCTCTTGTCTGATGCTTCTTTTTGCATTATTGACTTTCTGAACCATGGATTTCATCTTGTCGGACATTTCACCAAGAATTCCTTTCACATTATCCCTATTTAATAATGAAAATGCTGCAATCTCATCTCTTGTCAATTCCAGAACATTAGAAATCATATCGACTGCATTTCTGTTATTGAAGCGCTCCATTCCGCCTTTTCTTACCGTATACAAACCTTTTTTAAGATTATCAGAAGGTGTAAAAGGAATTTCGGTATATTTTCTTCCGTCTCCGTCCTGAACTTCATCCACGTACAGGAAATGTTCTGCGTCTTCCGTTACAAGAGGAATATTATTCCCCATAATGTCTAAACTGTATTCTGTTTTTTTCCAGCCCCGGTTGTAAACCGGAAAAGCATTCAGAACAAAAGTAAAATTATCTAAAATTTCTGCCGAAAACTGTGGTGGAAACTCAAAAGTTAACCACAGATATTCTTTTCCGCCTAAATACTTCTGAATTTCCTCTCTTCCATTTAAGAAATCTAAATCCTGGGGAAGATTTTTAGTGAACAAATCTCTCGAAAGTCCGCTAACTTCAATGAATCGATGATGATAGATACTTTTAATATCATCAATAATTTTAGTTTTTATCGACTGTTCGTGAAATATCTGTTCATACCCTTCAGCCTGTTGGTTTTTCACATAAGAAATTCCCTCTTTGATGAACATCGGATTTCCATCACTTGAAACCGTACTGTAAGGCAATAATTTGTAAACAAAATCAAGATGTTCAAATGCCGGATTTGAACAATACAAACTTATTGTTTTCGGAAATTTTTCGTTGGTATATTTTGAAACATCAATTCCGATCGTTACTTTACGGTAATCTTCTGTTCTACCCTGAAATCTTGAAATTGGAATCTTATTTAATCTTTCATCTAAACTGTAACACGTATTTCCTACAAACATAATCGCAGTCTGAGCTTTGTTTGTACGCACGCTTCCCACCGGAGTAAAAGGAATGTTCAGCTGTTTGTCTGATTCCGATTTTATGGTGGAATTCATGTGTTTTCTGAAGAAAAATTCAGTGTGTTCCAGTAAAATTTCCGACGATTCATAAGGCATTGTATAAGCCAATGCGTGAGCCGGAACCGGATGTGTATAAATTGATGGGGTTAATAATTTAGCAAGTTTCTCTAAAATCCTTGCGTTTACGGTCTGAATTTCATTATTCGCTTTAAAAACTTCCGTGCTGAACGCATCAATCAGCAACTTCACAAAAGGATCTAATGACTGTGGACTTTTCAATCCCCAGACTTTTGTAGCGTTCTGAAGCATTCTCGCTTTTACGGATTCTTTGGAATAAATATTCTGGTCTAAATTCATAAAATCTTTTTACAAATAAATATTTAATCGATGGACATCGGACTCAAAAAAAGCTCGGTTGAAAAACTGAAACGCTCTCCTGTAGCTTCCATTTTTGCGTTGATTCCTATTTTTACTTTTTTCTTGATCTCTGTGTGTTCTTTTGTATCGTAATTATGCTCTACAAACTGAATATGAGCATCGATTTGTGGATTTACAATCCGAGGTTCGTACTGTAAAATCTGCCTTTTAAGACTTTTGATGAAAACATTTTCCCAAACTGCTGATGTAACGCCGTTATCAAATTCAAGATTCCAGACATCGTTTCCGTAATTGTCATCGTATCTGTTTTCTCCTTTTTTTGTGGTAATTAAAAGCATGATGTTGTGGGCGATGCTTTCTCCCATGTCGCAGGTATCGATACTTCCACCTTCGGACATAAGCGTAGAGGGTACAAAAGGCATTCTGTAATTCGGTGTGTCCATAAGTGATATTTCGTTAATTCTCTTTGGTGTTATATAAAACGAAATACCAAATTAATCATTTTTGAGAAATAATGAGTTATGCTATCTTAAAATTATTGCTAAAAAACTGAGGTTCTTTGTTTAAATTTTATATTCTTGATTTTACTCATCAAAAAAATGAATGTTATGGTTAAAAACCGTTTCAAGGTTGTAAACCTTGAAACGGTTGATTATTAAAAATAAGTTCTTGCTCTTGCTTATAAATTATGAGATTGCTTCTTCGCTCCGCTCAATGCAATGACAGAGGAATTTTTTAGCCTCGATTGAACGGTGTGTCTGAGCTCTTTTGACTGTTTTTTCGCGGCGGCAAAGCCGCCGCGAAAAAACAATCAAAAAGCGAGTAGTGAAAGCGAGATTAAGCTCCTAAAATTTAAGAATCTGCTTTTTTATTTCTATTGATGAGGTAATAAACCGGAAGTCCGATAAGAACAATTAAAAATCCCGGCCAAGTATATTGCTGCTTATAAATCAACAATAATACACAGAAAGCAGTTCCAATGAGAAGATAAACTATTGGAGTAATTGGGTATAACCACGTTTTGTAAGGTCTTTCAAGATTGGGTTGCTTGATTCTTAAATAAATTACTCCGAAAACCGTAATCATGTAAAAAAGCACAATAACAAACGAAATCATATCTAAAAGATTTCCGTACTGTCCGCTCAGACAAAGAATTGATGCCCAAATACCCTGCATCCAAAGTGCATTTCCTGGAACTTGATTTTTATTGTTGTCGACAGCAGATTTAAAGAACAATCCGTCTTTTGCCATCGTCTGAAAAACTCTTGCACCCGCTAAAATCAATCCGTTATTACAACCGAAAGTAGAAATCATCACCAAAACAGCGATAATTACCGTTCCTGCACTTCCAAAAATATTCTGTGAAGCAGCAACCGCGACTCTATCATTGGCTGCAAAAGCAATCGAATCTCTGTCTAAAGCGTTGATGTAAACAAAATTTACGGCAATATATAGCAACATTACCGCAGAAGTTCCCAAAATCATAGCTTTGACAACATTCTTTTTTGGATTTTCGATTTCTCCTGAAACGAAAGTCACACTTTCCCATGCAACCGAACTGAATACGGAACCTACCATCGCAGCGGCTATTCCACCCATTAAAGTCATTCCTGAAATAGATTCCCAACCAGACTGCAGAAAATTTCCTTTTTTATCTTTGAGTAAATTATTAAATGAATCTGTTCCAAAGCTGAAGTTTTCTGACCAATGAGAAACATCCACTAATATAAAACCAAGGGCAATTAAACCTAACAATGCCAGAATTTTTGAACCAGTAAATAAATTCTGCAGAATTTTTCCGCTTTCTACACCTCTTGTATTAATATAAGTCAACAGAAGAATAACGGCAATTGCCAAAATCTGAATCCATGTAATCTGAAATTCCCCACTCTGAAAAATAGGTGCGGCATTATTTAGACTTGGAACAAGATAGGCAGTAAACTTACCGAAGGCCATTGCAACCGCTGCAATCGTTCCGGTTTGAATTACGGTAAACAAACCCCATCCATATAGGAAGCCCATTTTTTTTCCAAAAATTTCGGTTATGTAAGTGTATTGTCCGCCCGCTTTTGGAAATAAGGAAGATAATTCACCGTAGCTGATTGCTGCCGCAACGGTCATGATTCCGGTAATAATCCACACCACAATCAGCCAATATCCTGAGCCGAGATTACGCATCATATCTGCGCTGACGATAAAGATTCCGCTTCCGATCATCGAGCCCATGACAAGCATGACAGCATCCCAAAGCTTCAGTTTTTTCTGCATATCTAATTATTACGCTCAAATATAATTAAATATGCAATAGATTTAAGATTTTGTTTTAAAATTATAAGTGACCTGTTTTTTATCAAGTTTATAATCATTCTAAAATTCAAATTTTATTATTAATTTTGGAAAAATATAAATACAGAATCACCATATTTATATTTAAACAAAATCCTTATTCAAGTAAGGCGATTTATAGAATTAATAAAAAAAAACAAAACTTACATATGAAATTTAAGTCCATATTACTTATAGTGGCAGTGAGTATATCTGCGTTATCATTTGCCCAGGAACAGAAAAAAATGGGTCCGCCTGCCGGAAATGCCATCGTTGGAGATACTTATGGTTCGGCTGTTGAATCTAAGACAGAATCTAAAGCAATCTCTGTAGAAAAATTAAGCAAGAAACTTAAAAAAGAAAATAAAAAAGTTGAAAACGTTGCTATTAAGGGAAAAGTAGTAGATGTATGTGATAAAAAAGGATGCTGGTTAACGATTGAAACAGATGATAATTCTCAGTTTTTTGTAAAAATGAAAGATTATGCGTTCTTCGTACCTACGGCATTGAAAGGTAAAACAGTCGTTATGGATGGTTCTGCAGAAAGAAAAGTAACTTCAGTAGATGAGCAGAAACACTATGCTGAAGATGCCAAAAAGCCGCAGGCTGAAATCGATGCGATTACGAAGCCAAAAGAAGAAATCAGATTTGTAGCTAACGGAATTAAGGTTGTGAACTAAAGATTAAGTAATTTTTACTTCCTGTCATTCTGAATGAATCGAAGCGAAATAAAGTATCTATAGATTTTCCTAACGTTGAAATGACATTAAGTACAAAACAAAAGCGGAACAAGTTTGTTCCGCTTTTTTAGTCTTCTATTTTGAAATTTACTTCAGAATCAAGTTTAGGGTATTTTGTATCCGAAATAAATCTTTTCCCGGTACAGTCGATTTCCAGCCAGCCTTTTCTTTTTACTTCTCCTGCTTCTATCACAAAAGGGATAAAAGAAATATCATCTTTTCCTTCTTCGTAAATTTCTCTATACTGAACCGCAATATCCAAAATACATTCATGTTCTGTATTTAATTTTACATTTCGGTAAATAATATCATAATGTGTTTCCTGATTTTCCGGAATTTCCTGATACATTTCCCATCCTTCTATATCAGAATTTAAATCACTCATTGCTTTCAAGGCATAATACAAAGCAATTGTATAATATTTTCTTGTTTCTTTTCTCGAATAATCATCTACAAAATGCCCGCCTTCAAAAAGAATCGTTGGCATTCCGGCTTTTATGAAATTATCGCCTGTAGAAGTCGGATAAAACTCATCAGAATATCTCCCAATATGATTCGGGATTAATTTTTTTAAATGATTGTAAACGTCAGCAATTACCGCCATACATTTTTTTCTGTTTTCGGTAACGGTACGCTCTACATTTTCTGAAGGCGCCAAAAAGGAGAGCGTTGCCGGATGAATTCCGTCAGTTGTAAAAATTGTACGCTGTTCATGGAGATTTAAGGCATAATCATATTTCTTTGAGGCAGCCATATTTTTCAGAAACTTGATCTCTTTGCTTGCTTCATTATGAAAATCACGATTCAAATCAATTTCTGAAGCATTCAGCCTTGTCCATTTCTCAGAACCATCAGGATTTAACATAAAAATAAAATCTAAACTGATTTTACTGAACAAATCATCTTTTAGGTCAGGAGCATTATCTAAGCTTTTTAGTAAATCTATCATCGCATGAGTTGCGTTTGATTCGTTTCCATGCATTTGTGACCATGCTAATACATTGATTTTACCGGTTCCAATACTCAATTTATAAATAGGCTGATTTAAAAATGAAATTCCGATCTCCTGAATGTAATTGTTGAGATTCGTCTGTAGATAAGAAAATAATTTTTTAGGAGAAATATAACGATTAGGGAAATCAGAGTTTGCTGTGTAAAAATGTTCAAAATTCATTCAATAATAATTTACATTTTTCAAATTTAGCCATTTTAATTTTAAATCTAAAATTAACATTTGTAATTAAGTTAAACATTGTAAATTGCCACTTTGTCTGTTGATAAAATTGTGGATTAAGAATAATTTAATTACATGTATTTAAATATTTATAATTCAGTTATTTAAAAATTTTATATAAAGTATTAAAATATAATTACTTTAAGTGAATAAGTGTTTATTTTAGCTGAAATGAGCGTAATTAACTTAAACAAAACAAATGTGGAAAAGCATAGTAATAAATAATAATATACAAATGTTAATTGTGGATAAAGTAGAAAATTAGCTCTAAAATTTAGCTTGATTTGAGCTTTAACTGAAACTTATAACTTGCCATGTAAATCAGGAAAATTAGAGGAGATATATAATCTTAAAATATTGTTAAAAGTGTTTATTGACAAGCATTTTTCTACCTAATATTTATATAAAGCGAGAGAGGTATATCTAAAATTGAGGTTTAACAGCAATTTAAACCGTCTCCTACTCCATAAACATTTAAGAGGTAAATAAAAGTCCTATTAAAGGCATAAAAGAAGAATTTTGCTGTATAATGAAAGAAGTAATATATCCGTGATTTATCTTAATGATTCTACTTCATCCTTTACTTTAGGTGAAAAACTAAAGAAATTTAATTGTGGAAATTATCTTTAATAATTTACTTTAATAAATTTTATAAACATAATAAAGTGTTGATAATCAACCATTTAACCTCATTTACTTTTGTATATCTGATAACTTTATGTTATTTACATTTGTATTTGTGTTTTGTAAATTTAATATTTACATTTGTAAAATTAATTTTACAACTTATTTATGAGTTTAAATGAAAGAATTTCAAAAGTTATAGAGTACTCTGGTTTTACTCCATCCGAATTTGCAGATGAGATTGATGTGCAACGTTCCTCTATTTCTCATGTGACTTCCGGAAGAAACAAACCCTCACTGGAGTTTATCATCAAGATAAAATCCCGCTTCCCTGAGATTTTGTGGGATTGGCTGGTGAATGGTGACGGTGAAATGCTGAAGTCTGAACTTCCCGATATCGAAGAACAAACTCCAGAAGAAAAATTAAAACCGACTTCCCTTCCTGATTTATTTACGATGATGAATGATGACGAAGATTTTGGAAGTGAAGAAGAAATTATTGAGGAAGAAAAACCCATTTTTATAAGGCCTTCAGAATCGGTTAAAACGTATCAAAGTAAAGCCAACGAAAAAATAATCGATTCTCAGCAATTAGAGAAACCAAAAGAAGAAATTATCAATCAAGTAATTGATAATCAACAGAATAAAATAAAACGTATTGTTATCTTTTACGAAAACGGAAAATTTGAAAGTTTTGAACCATAAAATATTTTTGGAACAAAATTTAAAAATAAAAAAAGCTCAATCTATTACGATTGAGCTTTCTATTTATTTTTAAAAAATTATTTCTTTCTTCTATCCAATTCTTTTTTGATCAAACCTAATTCTCTTCCGGTTTGTCCCGCAACCGAAGTATTTTCTCTCGCCCTTCTTGTAAGATAAGGAACAACATCTTTTACAGGGCCGTAAGGAAGATATTTTGCAGCGTTATAGCCTTTATCTGAAAGATAGAACGTAATATTATCACTCATCCCGTAAAGTTGCCCGAAATAGATGTTTGGATGATCGTTTTCAAGTCCTTTTGCTTTCATTTTATCCATGACAAGCTCAGAAGAAATCTCGTTGTGAGTTCCGAAAAATGCAGAAACTTTATCCAAATGATTCATAACAAAATCAATTCCTGAATTATAATTTTTATCTGATGCCTCTTTCGTCGGCTGAATCGGGTCTGCATATCCTTTTTCAGCAGCTCTGGCTCTTTCTTTTTCCATGTAAGCGCCACGAACGATTTTATATCCAATGAAATAGTTCTTTTCTCTCGCTCTCTGAAGATGCGCTTCCATATATTCAAGACGACCCGTTCTGTACATCTGAATCGTGTTCCAGACAATTGGTTTTTCCTGATTATATTTCTCCATCATCTCTTCACAAAGCTGGTCTGCTGCATCCTGCATCCAGGTTTCTTCTGCATCTACCATCACTTTTTTGCTGTGTTCATGGCATAATTTGCAAACTTCATCAAACCTTTGCACCACTCTTTGCCATTCTTCTTTTTGACTTGAAGTTAACTCACTTCCTTTTCCAACCGCTTCATACAAATCAATTCTTCCGAAAGCTGTCGGTTTGAAAACGATAAACGGAATAGCCGGATTTCCCACAGAAAATTTAACGATATCTTTGATTTCTTTGCAAACCGCATCAAAAGTTTCTTCATCTTCTTTCCCTTCAATCGAGTAATCAAAGATACTCCCGACTCCTCTTTTGAAAAGCTGTTTTACCACTTTCATACTTTCCTCACGAGTTTCGCCACCTACAAACTGCTCAAACAGAGTGTTTTTTACTATTCCGGTAACGAACGGGAAATTATTATGAACGGTAAAATTCAGGACAGAAGTTCCAATATTGGTTAAAGCTGGCTGTTCGATCATCTTAAACATCCAATACGCTTTTCTCAACTGTGCATCGGTTTTATCAGCAAATGCAACTTTAGTATCGTTAAAAATGGGCATTCTTTTATGTTAAATTTAATTCTGCAAATGTAAGAATAACCAAAGCTTTTTTAAAGCTTTTTTTCTATAATTTACCTTCGATTCCGTTGAGCAGCATCGCAAGAATTCCAATAAAAACCCAAAAACGTAAAATATTGAGTGTGAAAAAATTAGTTCGTCTGGAAGAATTAAGCAGCAGATAAATACAGGTAATCATTATAAACAAACCGCCAATGAAATAATAAGCCATAAAACCTGAAATTCCGGTTTTAATGATAATTTTCATAGAGACCGCTATGGTAACGGTGAGCAGAGAGATAAGAATAATTCTGGTATTTTTACTTTTAAAATAATTCGGAATGGTAGTATATCCGAAAGTTTTATCAACACTTTTTGTTAATGTATCTTTCACAATATCAATACATAAAAGAATTAAAAAAAGAAAAATAGCCATTAAGAAAATTTTCTTCGAAAAAGTCTGATAATATACCATCATTCCGAAAAAAGGATACAGGGTTAAACTGACAAATGTGAGATTATTTAAAATTAAAATACGGCTCAGCTTATGGCTGTAAAACCACATAAAGAACTGATATACAATAAAGAATATCAAAACCCGATAAGAAATAAAAATTGCCACCCCCAATGAAATTACCGTTAATGCCAAATAAGCATAGAGAAAGTATTTCTGCTTGATAAAGCTCTGAATTCTTGTACGAAAAGGTTTTACAATATGATCTTTTTCAAAATCGTAGAACTGATTGATAATTCCACCTGCAAGAATGCTTAAAACGGTACAGAAAATAATACCATGAACTCTGAAGTCGAAAACAAATTTTCTGAAAGATTCTTCCTGATTAAAGAGGAAAAAAGTTGATACATATAATGCAAAAGTAAGCAATGCAGCCACAAAAAAACGTGCGCCCAAAAGAAAGCCCACGAATTGTGAAAATCTGTAAAATAAAGATTTTTGGATATAATTTTTCTGTTGGAAACTCTCTTTTTCAGAACCCATTCCCAACTTTTTAGAATCTGTAAATCACTTCTTTCTGGAAGTCACCAAGCATTTTTTCTGCCTTTTCGTAATCTTTTGTGAAACCTAAAATATAACCTCCGCCTCCGCTTCCGCAAAGTTTTAAATAATAAGCATTTGAATCTAATCCCTTTTTCCAGATATTAAAAATACTTTCAGGAATCATCGGACGGAAATGCTCGTAAGCCCAATGAGAAAGCTTTTTAAGGTTTCTAAAAAACGGATTCATATCTTTTTTAAGGAAAGAGTCGATACAAGCATTATTATAGCGAATAAACTCTTCTTTTAGCGTCTTACGGAAACCTTCCGTCTTCATTTTTTCGAAGAATATCTGAATCATTGGTCCGGTTTCTCCGGTAATTCCTGAATCGATTAAAAAGATTGCTCCTTTTCCTTCTTCACCTTTCGGAATGGCTACTTTATCTAAATTCTCTTTGTTTTCGATAAGAATAGGAAGATTCATGTAACAGATCAATGGATCCATCCCTGAGCTTTTTCCGTGGAAATAGCTTTCCATCTCACCAAAAACAGCTTTAATATTTTTTAGGTCTTCTTTTGAAATTGTATCAGGATTGTGTTTTATAAAGCAGTATTTTTCAAAAATAGCAGCAACCAAAGCTCCGGAACTTCCCACTCCGTAACCTTGAGGGATATTTGAGTCAAAGAAAAGTCCGTTTGAAATATCTTCTTTAAAACGGTTTACATCCAGTCTGAATTGCTCTGGAAGTTCTAAGTTTTCAAGAAAATTAGCGTATTTCTGTAAATGATTGTTCGACTTTTTTTCAAATTCAGAATCTGAATCGGAAAATTTTAAAGTACCCTTATAAAAACTGTAAGGAACTACAAGACCCTGTGAATCTTCGATCATTCCGTACTCTCCGAAAAGGATAATTTTAGCGTAAAATAAAGGGTTCGTCATTTTGTGTTAAATATCTTTATGCAAAGTTAGTATAATTCTGCTGAATATTAACAAATTTTAAGCCAATTATAACGTGTCTCTGTCTTTGATTTTCGGTACATTGAGGAAGCGGATCAAAATTAACCCTACAAAAAAGAAAATTGCCATCGAAAACGCTGCAAATCTCATTCCTGAAGCCGATGGTAAAGTCACATCAATTTTAGCGAAAATTTTAATTAAAGTATCGTATTTATCGATAAACAATGCAAATACAAATGTTCCTACGATAATCGCCAGTTTCTCAAGAACATCATAGAAGCTGAAAAACGTTGTATTTTCCATTGAATCTTCCGGTAAAAGCTTTGAATATGTTGATCTGGACATCGCCTGAAGTCCACCCATTACTAGTCCTACAACTGCTGCAACACCATAAAACTGATATTCTACCGTAGGATTTTCTTTATCTAAGAAAAATGCCCAGATACAAGCAACAATCCATAAAATTACCGCAATAGAAATCACGTTTTTGTTCCCGATTTTTCTTGAAAGTCTTGAAAAAATGACCGCACCGATAATCGCTTCGATCTGAATAATCAATAAAGTTCCGATCAGTTTATCCTGTGCTAAATTGATTTCACTTTTTCCGAAAAGTGTTGCCATCAGGAAAATAGTCTGCATACCAACACTGTAAAAGAAGAAACTCGAAAGGAAAAATTTAAGATTTCTATCCTTAAAGAGTCCTTTCCCGACCTTGAAAAGTTCTCTAAAGCTTTCTTTTGCAATATCTTTATAAAAGCTGATGTTATCTTTTAATACTTCAAAAAAACCACCTTGCTCTTCATGTCTTTTGAATATGTTTTTATAGTTTAATAATACCAAATCTTTCGGAAGTTTTTCTTTCACATCACCAAACTGCGGTAAATGCTTGAAAGTATACTGAGAGAAACCGAACCACCAAGCACCTGTAAGCAGGAAGGTAATTCTTGTAAATATTAATTTTTGTTCTTCTCCTTTAGCCAAAACCATAATCAGAACCAAGCAAAGAACAACCAAAACTACAGAACCTATATATCCGTAAACGTATCCTTTTGCAGAAAGTGCATCCTGCTTATCTCTTGTGGCAATATCCGGAAGAAACGAATTATAAAATACTAAACTTCCCCAAAAACCGACACTCGCCGTGATACTGAACAATAATCCTAAAAATACATTGTGCATCCCTGTAAACATTGCCAATCCCATACAAGAAGTCGCTCCCAAATAACAGAAAAACTGAAGGAAAGATTTTTTATTTCCGATCGTATCAGCTAAAGATGATAAAAATGGGGAAAGTAAAACCACGATCAGGAATGAAATCGTTAAAGAATACCCGTACACCGCATCCGGTTGATATTCTTTTCCTAAAATTTTGATCATGTGTCTTACCGGAACATCGATCCACCTTCCGGTTTCTTCCACATATTCTTTTTTCTCGTATATTGTTGTAATGATCGAATAATATATCGGAAAAATTGTAGAGGTAATAACCAAAGAATACACTGAATTTGCCCAGTCGTAAACTGCCCAGGCTTTCATGATTTTCGGATTATTCTTTATATTTTGAGTCGGTTGAATTTCAGTTTCAGACATTTTCAAAAGAATTAGTTGCACAAAAATAGAAAAACCGCTGAACATTCGGAGGTTTTTATTTTTTTTAGACTAAATTTTATTGATTTGTTAAAATTAAATTTGATGAAATGTTTAATGTTTATGGACAAAGGTGTCGCTCCTACGGAGCTCCGTTTTACTATGATTATATTTTGCTACAAAGGTTTTACTCCTCCGGAGCAATTACTTTGTAGTTAATATTTATTATTATCAGTTCAATAAATTTAATTAATCATAAAATTTATACATAAAAAAATCCGAAAACTTGCGCCTTCGGATTTTAAAGATTTATAAAACAATATTTTACAAATTCTCAATAACAATTGCAGAAGCACCACCACCACCATTACAGATTGCAGCAGCACCATACTTCGCATTATTTTGTTTTAAAACATTGATTAAAGTAACAATAATTCTTGACCCAGAACTTCCTAGTGGATGTCCTAAAGCCACTGCACCTCCGTTCAAGTTTACTTTAGCAGCATCCAATTCTAAAATTTTGTTGTTTGCCAAACCAACTACAGAGAATGCCTCATTAAATTCAAAAAAATCTATATCAGAAATTGCTAAACCAGCTTTTTTAAGAGCTATAGGTAAAGCTTTTGCCGGAGCTGTTGTAAAGTTTTCAGGTTCCTGAGCGGCATCTGCGTAAGAAATAATTTTAGCCAAAGGTTTTAATCCTAATTCTTCCATTTTTTCTTTAGAAACAAGAATTAATGCAGAAGCACCATCATTTAAAGTAGATGCATTTGCAGCAGTAACCGTACCTTCTTCTTTTTTGAAAACCGTAGGAAGTGTAGGAAGCCTGTCGAAATTTACTGCTTTATATTCTTCATCTTCAGCAAAAATTACTGGATCTCCTTTTCTTTGAGGAATAGATACAGGAACAACTTCTTCTGCGAATTTCCCTTCGCTCCAAGCTTTTGCAGATCTTTTGTAAGATTCGATAGCAAAATTATCCTGTTCTTCTCTTGTGATACTATAATCTGTTGCACATTTTTCTGCGCAAACTCCCATGTGAACTTTGTTGTAGACATCTGTAAGCCCGTCAAGAAGCATTCCGTCCTGCATTTTTACATCACCTAATTTCGTTGCATTTCTAGCGTTGTAATAGTGTGGAACCATCGACATGTTTTCCATACCACCAGCAACGATTACATCAGAATCACCAGCTTTGATAGACTGTGCAGCCATCATTACCGCTTTCATACCCGAAGCACAAACTTTATTGATTGTTGTAGAAGGAGTTTCGTTTGATAATCCTGCTCCCAAAGCAACCTGTCTTGCCGGAGCCTGTCCTTCACCTGCCTGCAAAACGTTCCCCATGTAGATTTCCTGAACGTTTTTAGGATCAAGATTTATTTTGTCTAATGCTCCTTTTACCGCTGTAGCTCCTAGTTTTGTAGCCGGAATTGTTGATAAACTTCCCATGAAACTTCCTATTGGAGTTCTTACTGCGGAAACAATGAATACTTCTTTCATATTTTCTTTTTTATACTATAGTTTAATTTTTATTTTTTGATTTTGTGAAAAGCATAATTAATGCTCCAAGAAATTCTACCAACCATCCCCATTGTAATTTTACCGTTCCTGCCAAAGCATTCGTCCACGATTTAAACGGTAAAAAACTAAAGTAGCTTGATGCCTGATATTTTATGGCAAATAATGTGAATACAAACAGGATCAGTAAAAATACAGCAAATGTATTGACAAGTTTTGGACGGTTATTCAGAATCGAAAACAATGCACAGATACAGAAAATCCAGCAGAAAATTGCCAAATAATGGTCTACATTCCAATAATTCCAGTTTCCAATAATGGGAACATGAACAAGCGGTAAAAAACTACCGACAACGACTAAAATTAATCCTAAAAGCTGTAAATTCTTCACTAATCTGTTTTTACTTTTAAATTGAGTTCCATAAAATGCAATAAATTAAGTTTTCAAACTGATAATTTTCGGATGCATTTTTTCTTTTTTTCTCAAATGCCAAAGTACAAAAAAAAACATACTTCAAAAAAGTATGTTTAATATTCATATTATCTATTATTTATCAGAAGGTTAAAGCCCAAAGATCTATTCCGATCTGTATGGATTTTTTGCTGTTAATCAACGCTTCATTGTTGAAAACAGACGTAAAATCTTTCATTACATAAATATTGAATCCGAAATATTCTATTGAAATTTTACCGCCGAATATAAAAGGATTCAAACCTCTAGAAACTCCTTCACGAATATACATTTTGTTTCCGAATTCGTTTTTGTACTGAAGGTGAAGTCTGTCATTTATTTTTACTCCCCCGTAAAGTCCTATTCCTACACGAAGCTGTTTTTTGGTATTATCGATGTATTTTATTCCGTTATAATCTTTGTATTTAGGATTTAATACAAAAATAGCTTCTACCGGAACATAGATATAGTCTGTTCTCAGCCATGCATTTTTAAAATTATTTCCTGTAAATTCGGTAATGTAAAGGTTTTTGTCATCCTGTGCAAAAATTCTGTTGTTTGTAGGAACAGTTGTATCAAATCTCCAACCCAAACCAAGGCGATAGAAAACAGGACTTGTAGTTTTACCCAGCTGATTTTCGTAACGTACAGAGAAGTTTGCGGTAAGAGAATTTTCAAGATCCTTACCTTTAGAAAAATCAAAAAAATTGCTGTCGCTATAATTTATTACAGAAATTCCTGCAACATAGCCAAAACTCTGCAAATAGTTTTTAGGATCTTCAGGTTCATCATATTGAGGCTGTTCGAAAGTAAGATCAAGTAACGCTCCTCGTGCGGTTCTGAAGAGATTATTTTTTGTTGTAGAGTTTTTTTTGAAAAGAGCCCTTCTTACAGTTTTCCCTGTAATTTCTTCATACTCGTCTTTTTGTTTGCTGATTTCATCATTAATAATGGCTTCATATCGAATTGCCGTTGTGTTTTTTTGTTCATTCATTTCACTTTCTGAAATCTCACCTGCCTTCATTTTCTTTTCAAGCACATCGAATTCAGCATTCATTTTATTGCGTTCTTCTATTACAAGACTGTCGATCTTATTTGTGTATCTTTCCATCTGTTTTCTCAGCGTTTCTTTATTTTGGGAATAGCTGAATGAGAACAGGATCATAAAAAATCCTGCCATTAATATTTTTTGTCTCATATGTAAATGATTATTATTCGTTTGTACTGTTTGAGCTGTTGAAAATGGTTATAACTTCAGGGGCATTAATTTTATTAATCATAATAATCCCAAGTCTTTTTGTATTTTCATTAGATTTATCATTTTTCTCTATGCTGTATTTTCGTTGGAAAATAAGATCATTTGCCGTAACGTATTTTACTTTTGAAGGCTTTTCTGTCACTACCAACTGAGGTGATTCTGTAGTCTCCTGCTTGATTTTGCCAAATTCAGCTTCTGGTTTAATGTCTATTTCAGGTATAACTGCTAAATTTTTAGAAACGGAAACTTCTTCTGTAATCGATCTTTCTTCAACTGCCTCCTCAGATTTTTTTATAGAATTTGCTTTTTCAGGTATCATTTTAATCCCAACATCATATTTTGTTTCTGGATTAGCTGAATTAGCGATAATCTCAGAAGCTTTTGATGGGTTTAAATTTTCATCTTCCGTACTTCTGACCGCAATTGTTTGTGTAGATTTTGAAAATTTACCAGAATTAAAATAAAAAATACTGCCAAAAGCGATCAACAACAGGACAACCGCAGCATACTTCCACCACTGAAATAAAGGTTTTCGCACCGTTTCATCACGCCCTTGTAACTGATCCTCGATTTGGTCCCAAAGATTGACAGAAGGCTTTATATTAAGCTCCTCGTAATCAGCTTTTAATTGTTTCAGTATTTTTTTGTCCATTTTCTTTTGATTTTAAATAATCAACAATCCATTTTTTGGCTTTGCTGAGCTGACTTTTACTGGTTCCTTCGGAAATGTTAAGAATTTCAGCAATCTCCTGATGCTTCCGTTCTTCAAATACGTAGAGGTTAAAAATCAATCTGTAACCTGTCGGCATATGAGAAAAAATTTCTTCTATATTGACCTCATTCAGACTTTCGTTTATTTCTTCTTCAGAATAATCGTCTGCAATTTCTATATCTGCATACAGAATATTCTTATTTTTCCTGACAAAGTTTATCGAATCATTGACCACGATTTTCCTCAGCCAGAATGGAAAAGATTTCCATTCTTTACAATCATTTATTTTGCTGAAACATTTCAAAAAAGAATTCATCAGAATATCTTCAGCATCGTGTAGATTATTAGTATAAGAATTTGCAATTGCCAGCATTTTAGCAGAAAACAATTCGTAAAGAGCTTTCTGGGCTCTCCTATCCTGTTTTTTGGCAAGTTTAAAATTCTCTTCTAAATGCTTCATTGATTAGTTTCTATCTATAAGACCGGGAAGTTTGAAAATGGTTGCCTAAAAGTAAAAAAAAATTGCACTTTTTTTCAAAAGTGCAATATCAATATATGATGAATCAGCTATTGAGCAAAAGAATATCTTGGGCCGCCTGCCTGGAAAATTGCAAGCATTCTGCTTTTTTGATCTGCAGAAAACATAAACATTGCCCTGTCATCAACATAATCCATGTAGTTCATTGTCATTTCTACAGGATTTCCTGTACATGTGCTGTAATGCGGATAAGCCGGAGCTCCGTAATTAGCTGTATTGTGTGATGGAGTATCATTACAATAGTCTGTTCCACAAGTTGCATCTCCCCAAATATGTCGTAGGTTCATCCAGTGACCTACCTCGTGAGTGGCTGTTCTACCCAAGTTGTAAGGATAGGTTGCTGTACCTGTTGTTCCTAAATATTTAGAATCAATAACCACTCCGTCGGTTGCACTTGATCCTCCAGGAAACTGAGCATATCCCAAAATACCGCCACCAATTGTACATACCCATAAATTAAGTTTTGTTGTAGGTGATATTGGTGATAAACCTCCCTGAGCAGATTTTTTCATTGCATCTCTGGTTCCCCAGGAAGTTTTTTTCGTAGACTTTCTTACTACCTGATCTAAAACGAATCTGATTCCCACATTTGCTTTTACATTAGAAAAAAGCGCAGGAACATTATTATAATCACTGTTTGTAGCATTAAAATCATTATTTAAAACATCAATCTGCGACTGAATCTGGGCCTGTGAAATGTTTTCTGCTGCAGTTCTGTATAAGACGTTTACAACAACGGGAATTTCAATAACACCGTTTACAAGTCTGGATTCAAAGTTTTCATTAAGTTTTCTTTGGGTAAAAACTTCAATATCCGAAATTCTTCTTGCCAATTCCGGATCTTTGGCCATCTGTTCTTTTAAAACCTCATCAGACGCACAACTTCTCCGAGCCGCAACATCTGTCGTATTATTTTCCTGTGATAGGCTTTCAATCTTCTCATCAGATTCACAGCCAGCCAAAATAGCAGAAACTATTCCCAGCATAAAAATTGTCTTTTTCATATTAATATCGTGTTAATTATGTTAAATATTTTAATTATTCACAAGTAAATAACAAAATTTAAACAAATATAACAATTATTTGATACCACAAAATATTTTATTAAAAAAAATATTAAAATTGTGAATTATCTTATGAAATTAAGCTTTCATACAAAAAATACACCTCTTTTGAAGGTGCATTTTAAATATATCTTATCAATAATAAGTTTAATGATTTACTTCTTTAATTTGATTAGGATCATGTTTATGTTTGAACAATACCCAAAAAAGAATTGCCAAAACCAATGCATATGCAGCGAAAGAAAGCCAGATATTATGCCAATCTTTCATCATCACAACTGCCGATAAGCTACCATCTGAATTGACAGTAGAATTGAAACTATTCTTCAGAATGTCTAAAAAAGACTGATTATCCGGTGTGGTCTGAAGATATGAAGATAATTCTAAAGCAGTAGTAAATTTGTGGGTAAAGAATTTGTCGATTGCCCATCCTGCGATATAACTTCCGAAAACAGCCCCAAAACCATTCGTCATCATCATAAATAATCCTTGCGCGGAAGAACGTATTTTTTTATCTGTGGTTGTCTCCACAAAAAGAGAACCCGAAATGTTGAAAAAATCAAAAGCCATTCCATAAACAATACAAGAAAGGATGATTAAACCTAATCCATAGCCTTCCGGAACACCGTAAGCAAAAAATCCGAATCTGAGAACCCATGCAAACATCGAGAAAAGCATGACATATTTAATCCCAAATCTCTTTAGAAAAAAAGGAATTGCCAGGATGAACAGAGTTTCAGAAACCTGAGAAATAGACATAATAATTGTAGATCTCTGCACTACAAAAGAGTCTGCATATTTCGGAAAATGAGAGAACTCACTCAAAAACACATCTCCATAAGCATTTGTAAGCTGTAAAGCAGCACCAAGCAACATGGAAAACAAGAAGAACAATGCCGTTTTATAGTTTTTAAAAAGTTTAAAAGCATTCAAGCCAAACTGCTCAGATAATGGCGCATCTTTATCGATTAACTTTTGTGGAGGACATTTTGGAAGCGTTAAAGCATAAATTCCAAGAATAATTGCTGCAACTCCTGCAATGTAAAACTGACCTTCTGTTGCTTTATTCCCTGTAAGATTGGTAATCCACATGGCAACAATAAAACCAACAGTTCCCCAAACCCTGATCGGAGGAAAATCTTTTACAACGTCTAAATTGCTATTCTTAAGCACAGTATAAGAAATTGAATTGGCAAGTGCAATGGTCGGCATATAAAAGCACATAGCAACAAGCATTACCGAGAAGAACGAGTTGGGATCTGTACTGTGTGGAAGTATAAAAAGCGTTATTCCGTAAAGAATCTGCAATGCTGAAAATATTCTCTCGGCATTTACCCAACGGTCTGCTATAATCCCGGTAATGGTCGGCATAAATATAGAAGCAATTCCCATTGTACCGAAAACCGCACCAAATTGCGTTCCGTCCCACTGCTTTGTACCAAACCAAAAATTCGCCATCGTAATCAGCCAAGCTCCCCAAACGAAGAACTGCAGAAAACTAAGGACGGTCAATCGTAGTTTTAAATTCATTTTTTAAGTATAATATCTCTAATCTATTTTCTTTTTACGCCTTTTGATTTCTTCCTGAATTTCAAGTGCAGTATCAAAATCTTCTTCTTTTACGGCATCCTCTAAAAGTTTTTGCAATTCTTCCATAGAAGCAGACTTAAGGTTGTCTTCAGCTGCTACAGTTTCTGAAAACGTCTGTTCTTCTTTTGCGACTTCCTCCAGTTCAAGCAAAATTCCCGCTTCATTTAAAACCTGCTGTGTCGTAAAAATAGGCGCATCAAAACGTACCGCCATTGCCACAGCATCTGAAGTTCTTGCATCCAGAATCAGCTCTTCCTGTGTTTCTGAATTTTTGAAGTTGATATTTGAAAAGAAAACGCCGTCTACAATCTGATAAATAATAACCGAAACCAACTGATAATTGGCAGAAACAATAAATTTTGTAAACAAATCGTGGGTAAGCGGACGCGGCGGATGAATGTCTTTTTCAAGGCCTAAAGAAATGGATTGTGCCTCGAAATTCCCGATAACAACGGGTAATTTAATATTAGTTTCTTCATGTTCCAAAAGTAATGCGTAAGCTCCAGATTGGGTCTGGCTGTACGATATTCCGCGTATGATGAGCTGTTTATAATCCATAACTACAAAGATAATCGTATTTTTTTATCTGTACTTTTTATTTTTAAATTTTATGACTGTTTTGTTTTGTTGTCTTTTTGTATTAATGTCTTTGCAGCCCGGCTTGAGCGGAGCTCTTTTTGTCGCGACCGAAGGGAGCGGCAAAAAAGCGGGAGCGGAAGACGGAAAAAGCTGCCCTAATACATATAGAGAAACTGCTTTAAATAAAACTCAACAACCGACAAAAAAAACTTCCGAAATAATAATTATCCCGGAAGTTTAATTATGGATGAAAAACTGATTAGCCTTTCAACGCCTTTATTTTTTCTGTCAATGCAGGGATGATCTGGAATGCATCACCTACAACACCGTAATCTGCCGATTTGAAGAACGGAGCCTCTGCATCACTGTTGATTACAACAATTGTTTTAGAAGAGTTTACACCCGCCAAATGCTGAATTGCACCTGAAATACCGATTGCGATGTAAAGGTTGGGAGAAATCGCTTTTCCTGTCTGTCCAACGTGTTCTGTGTGAGGTCTCCAACCAATATCTGAAACCGGTTTTGAGCAAGCTGTTGCAGCACCTAAAGTATTGGCAAGATCTTCTACCATTCCCCAGTTTTCTGGACCTTTCATTCCTCTACCTGCAGAAACCACGATCTCTGCTTCTTTAAGGTCTAATTTACCTGAACTCTGCTCGTGAGAGATTACCTTGGTATCTTCATTATCAACAGAAAGATTTTTCACTTCTTCAGAACCTGAAACTGCATTTTCTTTAACCCCGAAAGCGTTTTGAGAAACTGTTAAAATAACTCCTGCCCCTTCAGCTTTCGCATGCATGAAGCCTTTTCCTGAAAAAGCTTTTCTCTTTACTTGGAACGGAGACTGACTTTCCGGAGCCTCCAAAACGTTGGTAATTAAGGAATAATTCTTCATTACCGCCAACATGGGTGCTACAGAAGAAGCGTCTGTTGTGTGAGGGAAAACAATAATGTTTCCGTTTGCAACTTCACTTACCGCCTGTGCATAAGCTTTGGCCGAGAAATTTTTAAGACCTTCGTCTTTGATGCTGATTACATTTGTTGCTCCATATTTATATAAAATATCTGAAGCATCTGTTGGGTTTACAGAAATTGCCGTTACGGTATCTCCCGCCTGATCAGCTACTGCTTTAGCATAAGAAACCGCTTCGAAAGCCGCTTTTTTGTAAACTCCGTTTATATTTTCTGCGTATACGAATACTGCCATTTTAATTTTGTTTAAAGTTTAAGGTTTAATGTTCAAAATTTGAGATTTGAGATTTGACATTTGAAATTTGAGATTTAAATTCACAATCACAATACTTGAATCTTTTTACTTTTTACTTGGTTATTAAATAACCTTTGCTTCCTCGTGAAGAAGTCTTACCAACTCATCTAAATTATCCGGAGAAACCATTTTCACGGCTGCTCTTGGAGGAACTGAATCATAAGAAACTCCCTGAACTTTCACCTCAGATGAAGACGGTTCTACTACCTGTAGAGGTTTTGTTCTTGCAGACATAATTCCTCTCATGTTCGGGATAATCAAGTCTTTTTCGTCTACCAAACCTTTCTGACCAGCAATTACAGCAGGTAATTTTACTGAAATCGTTTCTTTACCTCCTTCAATTTCTCTTACCGCAGTCGCTTCGCTTCCATTTACTTCCAAACCAACTGATGCGTTTACAAAAGGCTGATTCAACAACTGAGCAACCATCCCAGGAACAGAACCACCATTATAGTCGATTGATTCTTTACCGCAAAGAATTAAATCGTAACCTCCATTCTGAGCCACAGCCGCAATTTCTTTAGCCGTTGAAAAACTGTCTTTAGGATCAAGGTTTACTCTTACTGCATCGTTTGCTCCGATTGCCAAAGCTTTTCTCACCACTGGCTCAGTTACAGCATCACCAACGTTGATTACTGTTACCGTTGCCCCCTGAGATTCCTGTAACTTGATAGCTTTTGTTAAAGCAAATTCATCAAGCGGATTGATTACCCATTGAATTCCGTTTTTGTCGAATGCAGACTTATCTGCCGTAAAGTTAATTTTTGAAGTAGTATCCGGAACACTACTGATACAAACTAATATTTTCATATGTTGCTTTATATTTTATTTTAATTGTCATATGTAACCTCACAGTTTCATACTTATTATATATATTTTCTGTTTTGCCTATTCATAATCAAGTGATTAAAACAAGCTTTTTTTGTTTGAGTTAACTTTGCTAATATAAATAAAAAATATATTATGCATGCATAATACTTATTTAATTATTATTCAGCGCATTATATGTTTTAAGAGTTTGGTTTTGTTGCTCTAAATTCTATCTTGCTCGGTAAAACTCTTGGATTCATTTTTAAAATATCCAATACGAGATTTCCCATATCTTCCGGCTGAATCTTCCAAGCATCTTTTTCGGAAGGAATGTTTCCGTTGAAATTTGTCGCTACAGAACCAGGCATGATTACGGTAGATTTGATATTATATTTTCTCAGATCGATCATCGCCGCCTGAGTAAAGCCTACGACACCGAATTTTGAGGCGTTGTAGCCCGTTCCGTTTTCGAAGAAATTTGCTCCGGCTAAACTCGAGACTGTAATATAATAACCTTCGGTTTTCTTTAATTCTTCTACTGAAGCTTTTAAAGTATAAAAAACTCCGGTAAGATTGGTTTCAATCATATCATTCCATTCTTCTGGTGAAAGCTCGTCAACAGGTTTAAAAATCCCCAAACCTGCATTTGCAATGACAAAATCTAATTTTCCAAATTTTTCGGTGGTTTTTTTAACAGCATCAGATTCGTTTTCAAGATTTTTAACATCAGAAACAATTCCTAAAACATTTGGAGAATATTGTTTCAATTCATTTTCAGCTTTTTCAACATCCTCTTTTTTCCTTCCCGAAAAAGCCACTGAAATACCATTTTCAAGCAAAATTTTTGCAATTCCGTATCCTATACCTTTTGTTCCTCCTGTGATATACGCAACTTTATTTTCTACCATTGATTTAATATTTAAAACTCTAAAATAACAAAAACGCCCCAATTTGGAGCGTTTTATTATACTAAGATTTATCAGTAAATTATTTTTTTATGAATTTCTCTGTAGAAATACCGTCTTTTGTTTCAATATTAATAAGATAAGTTCCTGCAGAAAGACCTCTTACATCAACTTTGTCACCTTCTAATTTTACATTTACTTTTCTACCAGTAAGATCTACTATAGAAACTGCATTGATTTTTGAATCTGCTTTGATGTTTAATACATCTGTAGTTGGATTAGGGTAAATTGAAATAGCATTTCTTTTATTTGCCTGAACAGTGTTTACATCGCTTATTGACAACGTAGAACTGCTTCCAAATTGTGCAAGAATATTATCAAATCCTACAGTGTTACTTACTGTATTTCCTGTTGCAGTAAGATTTTGAAGATAAATATCTTTTGCAACCATTCCTGTAATCTGATCAGGATCTGTACTGATAGATCCTCCGCCTCCTGGCCATGACCAAGACATTGCTCCGGTAGTTTTATTATATGTAAAGCTCACCGTTACCCAAGAATTTACCGGTAAAACAGGTGCTGTTGCATCTGCAAAAGCTAAGTAAAGAGTTGGTACACTGGTAGCATTATAAAAAGTTCCCAATCCGTTTAATTTTCTTGTAGCTACATTAAATGTAAAACCTCCAATAGTAGTACTAGTTGTAGCACTTCCTATTGTACCTACTACTGCAAATCTATATTCACCAGCCCCAGTAGATGAACCTGTATATATATCCGCTGTAGCTTGTATAATATTATTAGAAGCAGTAGCCGTAACTGTTGTTAATCTTGCTGCAATTCTATTATTAGGATTAGAAGTAGCCACGTATCCGTTTCCACTTGTAATGTTTAGTGACTGTCCATGTGCCGCATCAATAGTAGCTATTTGGTAATTTGCATTTGTCCCATTTAGAGTCAACCAAGAATTCTGACCTGCTGTTGCTCCTGTGGTATCAGTTCCTAAATTACCAGCAGTTAATGTATTAAAGTTTTCATTTACAAGTACTTGAACTTGTCCAAAAATCGTCATTGTTGCCGAAGCCAACAATAAAGAAGATAGAATTTTTTTCATAAAACTTAATTTAATATTTTAGCGTAAATATAATAAAAGATTAAATACAAAAACTAAAAAAAATGTTAAAAACAAAAATAATCCTCAAGAAAAACTTCTCGAGGATTATTATTTGGTAAATAATTCACTTTTGTTACTTTGAATAATTTTCAAAAAACAACGGAATGCTTTCAATTCCTTTATAAAAATTAAACAAGCCGTAGTGCTCATTTGGAGAGTGAATGGCATCAGAATCTAATCCGAAGCCCATCAATACGGATTTTGCTCCCAAAACCTGCTCAAACATTGAGGTTATCGGAATACTTCCACCACCTCTGTAAGGGAAAACTTCTTTTCCAAAAGCAGTCTGCATTGCATTTTTAGCAGCTAAATATTCTTTCGTATCTGTAGGTAAAACATAAGGCATTCCACCATGATGAGGAGTAACTTTTACTCTTACATTTGCCGGGGCAATTTTTTCGAAATATTTGGTGAACTTTTCTGTAATTTCTTCCGGAGTCTGATAAGGAACCAAACGCATTGAGATTTTAGCAAAAGCCTTAGATGGAATAACGGTTTTTGCACCTTCTCCTGTATAACCGCCCCAAATTCCGTTGCAGTCTAAGGTAGGGCGGATGGAAGTTCTTTCTAAAGTGGTGTACCCTTTTTCTCCCTCCACATCGTTTAAGCCAATGGATTTCTTGAATTCAGCAGGATTATCTTTCAGCTTGTTCATTTCAGCTCTTTCTTCGTCAGAAACAGTTTCTACGTTGTCATAAAAACCATCAATCGTAATACGCCCGTCATCATCGATCAATTTTGCAATCATTCTTGATAAAACATGAATCGGGTTTGGAACCGCTCCGCCATAAAGACCTGAATGCAAATCCCTGTTCGGCCCTTCAACTTCTACTTCCACATAGCTCAAACCTCTTAAACCTGTTGTAACAGTAGGTTGTTCGTTACTGTAAATATGCGTATCAGAAATTAAGATACAGTCGCAGGAAAGTTTATCTTTGTTTTCGTTTACCCAGCTTCCTAAACTTACAGAACCTACTTCTTCCTCTCCTTCCAAAATAAATTTCACATTACAAGGCAGAGTATTTGTTTTCATCATTGCTTCGAAAGCTTTAATCTGCATAAAAAACTGTCCTTTATCATCTGCAGAACCTCTTGCGAAGATGGCTCCATCAGGATGAAGTTCGGTTTTTTCGATGTAAGGTTCAAAAGGTGGTTTTTTCCATAATTCTAAAGGATCTGCAGGTTGTACATCATAATGACCATAGACCAAAACGGTAGGAAGTTTTTCGTCGATTAGTTTTTCACCAAAAACGATAGGATATCCTTTGGTAGCACAAACTTCTACATTGTCTGCTCCTGCGTTTTTAAGGTGTTCTGCACAAACTTCAGCACATTTTAAAACGTCGTTGCTGTAAGCCGGATCGGCAGAAATAGAAGGAATTCTAAGTAACTCAAACAATTCATCAACAAAACGCTGTTTGTTTTCGTTGATGTAATTTAATGTTTCTTGCATTGTAAATTAAATTTTGTTAAAATTAAAAAATTTGTCGGGTCACCACAAACAAAAAGGTTTATAATTTATTTTGAATGATTATATCTTTTAAAAACAAAAAATCCTGCAAAATTGCAGGATTTATATTTCTTTATTCCAGAAAAATTAGTGCTGTTCAGCAGAAGGTTTTTCCAAACCTGTAGTTTTAACGTCAGCAGATTTTTCAGTCGCTGTGCTGTCTGATTTAGGAGCAACCGCTGCCGGCTCGTAAGCTCCATGACCAGCTTCTCCATGTCCTTTCGAAAGATCTTCCTCATGACCGCTTGTTTGCTCATCATCCGAATATCTTTCTGTGCCTTCTTCAAGCTTGATAATATTTTTATTTCCTCCAGCCTGAATTTTCTTACAGCTTACCGCTACCGTTGCAAGAGCTAAACATAGAACTAATTTTTTCATATGCAGATTTTATTTTTTTAAGATCAGTAGGAATTATTCAATTCCTGAATTTTTAATTGCCCAAAAGTAAGAAATATTGCATTTTTCAGCAACATTTTTATACTGATTTTAATATTATTTTGCCTTTTTTGGATTGTGTAAAAATAAGATAGCGTTCTCCGCCGTCTTTCAACTTATATTTTTTTTTAATTTCTTCAGGTTTTAAAGGATAATTTTTCGAAATCAAATTAAACTGTTCATTCTTTTTAATATGCTTCGAATCAATCACTTCCATTTCGAAAATCCTTCCTGGAAAATCATCAATTTTTATTTCAGAAGTATACAGATGGGTGTTCGGATGAAGTTTTTTAAGGTTAAAATATTCAGAAATCAGATTAAAAATCCCTGCTTTCAGAATGGTATTGTTTGGAATATAAATGAATTTCTCCGGCTCAGAATATTCAGCAAATGCATTCATCTCATCATTAATTTTAAAACTGAATGTCTTTTCATCAGTTTCGAGATTCACACAAGTACATATCATTTCTCCTGAATACCTTTTGGAAAGAAAAACTACAATCTCCTTCACATCGTTTTTAACTGCAATGATTTCAATCTTTGAAATATTTTTTAAAACAGAAATCAGATATTTTAAATCAATTAAAGGAGAAAGCTTGATAATAACTTTATCTGAAATAGAAAGCAGTTTGTCCTGAATTTCCAAAATGTTTGGTGAAAGATCTTCCAAAAGGAAAACTTTGTTTTTATTCTGATCTCTTCTTGCCGGATCAAGGTAAATAACATCAAAAGTTTCTTTATTATGCTGAAGAAAATCTTCCAGTTTCTGATTGATGAACCTTGCTTTTTTACCTAAAACATTCCAGTTATGTTCAACAATTTCTAAAAGTTCATTATTCTGCTCAACCAAAGTAATTTCTTCAAAATTTTCAGATAAATAATAGGCATCGATCCCAAAACCGCTCGTTAAGTCGATGAATTTCTTGCCTCCTAAAATTTTTGATTTGTAGACTGCGGTTTTGTCAGAAGAAGATTGTTCCAGATTGAGTTGAGGTGGAAAAACAATTCCATCCAGCAAAAGAAAAGGAAATTTCTTTTGGGCAACCTGTTTTCCTTTGATCTGCTGAACGATTTCCTGTATCGAAACTTCAGGAAACGGAGATTTTTTTAATAACAAAGAATGCAAATCTGAATGTAGATTTGCATTGAAGTATTTTTGAATATCCTCTTGTAATATAAATTTATTCATACATTTCCGCCCAACGAACCGCATTTATTTCATTTGGGTTATATAATTCCTCAATCGATTTTTTGACTTCTAATTTTGGATATAAATTCACACCAATAAGTTTGATTTTTCCTTCCTGAACCCATTTTTGCTCTTCTATAGCCTGATCATAAATTTTTTTCTGGATAATTCCCTGTTTTAATAGTTCAAGATACCCACCGTTTTCTTCGATTTCAACAAATAATCGCCAAGACTTATCTGCAATCTTATTGGTAATGTCCTCAATATAATAACTGCCATTTGAAGCATCTTCAAAAACATTGATGATACTTTCATAAGCCAAAACAATTTGTTGCTTAAAAGAAATTTCTTCAGAATTGTCAGTACTTTTTTCAACCAGATAATTGTTGCTGTACACTGCATCTGCACCACCGATCATTGCCGAAGCCAATTCTAAAGTAGAGCGAATCAGATTGTTCTCGTTATCATAAATTGCTTTATTCCTTAATGAAGTTTCCGCAAAAACATAAGGGATTTCGTTTAAATCATATTCTTTTGAAAGCTGATTAAAGACCAGTTTAAAAGCACGAATTTTTGCCATTTCGAAGAAATAATTCCCTCCAACAGCAATTCTGAAAATTAATTTACTAATGATTTCAGCTCCGTAAACTTCAATTAATTCTTTAGTTTTTGCTAAAGCAACTCCTAGTTGTTGATAGATTGCCGCTCCTGCATTTTGATGAAGCGAAATATCTACACAAATATTTCTTTTGAAATCTTTTGCCAAAAGTTCCTTCACCAGCTGATCATTAATTTCAGCATTTTTTTCATCAAAAACATCAATCAGCGAAAAATATTGATCTTCATCCTGCGGGCTGATATGTTCTGCTAAATCTTTGTTGTTTATAAAAACCGTTTTTCCTACCAGGTTTTCAACATTTTTATTCAATAAAAATGCAAAAACATCGTCTTCCAGACTTTCATGGTAATTGGCAACTAAATGTGTACTTTCTTCAACTTTCGGAAGGTTCGACATTGGTTTTTCAACAGAATCATAAAAAGGTTTTACATCAATTCCTTCTAAATTTTCTTTTTTCAGAATAGTGTAAATATCCTCTGTTTTAAGCTGTTTTTTAACAAGATTTTCCCAGTTTGAGAAGGTTTCGGTATTTGACATTGAATATGTATATTTGTGATTGTCAATCGTCAGTTTTGTTTCACAAGTGAATTTTGAATTGACAAAAATTTGACAATTATATTTACATTTAAATTAAAAATTGACAGCGAAGCTAATTGACTATTCACAATTCACTTTAAAAAATTATTTTTTGGCAATATTTGCACTGTCTACAACGAGAATGAAAATTTCTTCGTTGGGCTTTTTCATAAAGTAATTTTCTCTGGCGTATTTTTCTTTTTCGGATTTATTATTCATCAGCTTCTTGTAGAATTTATCATTCTTTTCGTATTCTGATTTATAATAATCGAGCTGCTCTTCATATTTATTGATCTCGCCATTCAACTCATGAATTACCAAAAAAGAAGTTTTATCAAAGAAAATCATCCACACAAAAAAAAGAAAAATCGTAATCACATACTTATTCAGAATATACTGCTGAATAAATTTAAACGTCTCCGATTTTGGTTTGATGTCTTTTATAAGCTCTTTTTCTGCCATTTTTAGTGTTTTCTTAATGAATTTTTTATCACCGTAGTTAAAAAATCAATCGCGACAGAATTCTGTCTCATATTCGGAATAATTAAATCGGCTTCGTTTTTTGAAGGCTCGATGAATTCCTGATGCATGGGCTTCAGAGTCGTCTGATAACGGTGCAAAACCTCGTTCAGATCACGTCCTCTTTCCTGTGTATCTCTTTTAATCCTCCTGATCAGTCTTTCGTCTGAATCAGCATGAACAAATACCTTTAAGTCGAATTCTTTTAATAATTCTTTATTGGTCAAAACCAGGATTCCTTCCACTACCAAAACATTTTTGGGTTCTACTGTGACATGATCTCCGGTTCTTCCGTGCGTTACAAAGCTATAAATAGGCTGTTCAATCGGCTGGTTATTTTTTAAAGCCCGTACGTGTTCAATAAGCAAATCAAAATCAATCGACTTTGGATGATCATAATTTAAAGCTTCTCTTTCTGTAAGGGTAAGATTATGGTTATCATGGTAATAATTATCCTGAGAAAGCATATTCATTCCATCAATATCAAGCTGTTGGATGATCTTATCAACAACGGTAGTTTTGCCCGAACCAGTTCCTCCGGCAATTCCTATTACAAGCATTCTGTTTATTTCTTTAGAGTTTTTACAAAGATAGTATTTTATTTAAAAGTTGGATGCGGGAAGTTGGGTGATGGATGCCTGATTTTGGAAAAAAGTAAAGATCTAAGTTTAAACATTGAATTGAAAATTAGCAAAAAAAACTCCGACAATTGCCGGAGTCTGTTTTTATACGATTTCGCTTGTTAGGCTTCGTGAAATTAATTTTTCATGCATAGGCTTCAACAATTCCATAGACCCTGTTTTTACCGTGCATTTGCCTTTATAGTGTACAAGCATTGTACATTGTTCTGCCTGAATGAAATCATGTTTACAGATTTCAATTAACGCTTCGATCACTTCGTCAAAAGTATGAATATCGTCGTTATGCAGAATTAATTTATAAACTTCATCTGTTTCATCCAAAACCAAGACTTCTTCTTCATACTGTCTTTTTGGATTTTCATAATCTTTTATGCTGTTATAAAAAAACATTTACTTATTGTTTAAACGTCTAATTTATCTAAAATATCGTCGACTAAATTGCTGGGGCCATTATATTTTAATTCAACCATCTCGACGCTCTTATTATTCATTTTTAAGATCTTAAAATGATAATTTTCCAAATCAAATTCCTGGTTTTCTTCAGGAATATCTTCCAAGGCATGCAAAATAAATCCCGCTAAAGTATTATACTCACTTTCTTCTGATAATGGTAATTTTTTGGGCAAAGACTCGTTAATTTCATCCAAAGGCTGAGTAGCTTTTACCCAATAGGTGTTTTCACCGACTTGGTCAACTAACTTTTCTTCATCATCTTCTTCATCCTGAATTTCTCCTACCAATTCTTCTAAAATATCTTCAAGAGTAATAATTCCTTCAGTTCCTCCAAATTCATCAATAACGATCGCCAAATGCTGCTTTTTCTGCTGGAAAATCTTCAACAGATCTGAAATTTTCTTACTTCCTACCACAAAGAACGACTCACGCATCAGATTTCTTAAATCATCATGATTAAGTTCTCCTTTTCTTTTTACAAATTCCCTGATAATTTCTTTGGAATAGAAAACACCGATGACATTATCAATCGAATTTTCATAGACCGGGATTCTTGAATATCCGCTTTCCATGATCTTATCAATAATCGCATTCAGGTCATCAGAAAAATCGATAGAGGTTATATTCTGTCTCGGAACCATGATCTGCTTTGCCGAATGGTCGGTAAAATCAAATGCATTTTTGATGATTTCATAGTTTTCTTCTTCAATTTCTCCACTGTCTGCAGATTGTTTTACCAGAAGCTGTAGTTCCTCTGTAGAGTGAATTTCCTGTTCGGAAGCAGGATGTATCTTTATTAATCTTAAAAAACCATTTGACATTAAGTTCATCAACCAGATGAAAGGCTTGAACACTGTGTAAAAAACCCTCAATGGAACCGCAGTTGCCATAGTGGTTGATTCTGCTTTTCTAATGGCAATCGATTTTGGAATCAATTCCCCAAAGACAATATGCATTACGGTGATAATCAGAAAACTAAGAACAAGAGAAATTGTGGTAACTGTAGCTTCCGCAAGATTAATGTTTAATGAATGAAAAAGATTATCAATAACGTGATGCATGGCACTTTCACCTACCCAACCTAAAGCAAGAGAAGCCAAAGTGATCCCAAGCTGTGTTGCAGAAAGATATTCATCAAGATGTTTAATGATATGTTCAGCTTGCTTTGCCATAGAATCTCCTTCTGCAGCTTTTAACTGAATTTGTGAATAACGAACTTTAACAATTGAAAATTCTGCGGCTACGAAAAAGCCATTTAGTAATACAAGAAATAAGGCCAGCAAAAGCCTGACTATGTCCGAGTCCATTTAGAAAATTATAATTTATTATACAAATATATACAAAATAATAATAACAAAAAAAGCACCGATGATCTCGGTGCTTTATATTTTTTCAGTATTTTATTACGAATTTTTCAAAGCTTCTGCTCCTGAAACGATCTCTAAGATTTCGTTTGTAATAGCAGCCTGTCTTGCTTTGTTGTAGAAAATAACCAAGTCATTTTTCAAAGCCTGAGCGTTGTCGGTTGCTTTATGCATTGCCGTCATTCTCGCACCGTGCTCTGAAGCTACAGAATCTAAAACAGCTTTGAAAACCTGAGTTTTAATCGATTTCGGAATCAAATTATCTAAAATCTCGTTTCTGTTTGGTTCAAAGATATAATCTGTTTCTACTTCATTATCTTCAGTTTCAGCCATTGAAATAGGTAAAAGCTGCTCTGTAATTACTTCCTGAGTAGCTGCGTTGATGAATTTATTATAAATTAAATATACTTCATCAAATTGGCCATTCAAGAATTTTTTCATGACAGTTTCCGTAATGTTGGAAACCTTTTCGAAATTCAGATTATCAAAAACGGCACTTTCGTTTGAAAATACAGTACGATTTTTTCTTATTGCGTCGTAAACTTTTTTACCGATGGTAAGAACTTCAATTTCGTACTGAGAATTATTCTGAAACTGGTGGTTTAATTCTTTCACCACAGAAGAGTTGAAAGCACCAGCCAAACCTCTGTTTGAAGTTACAGCAATGAAAAGCACTCTCTTTACTTCTCTTTTTTGAGCATAAACAGAAACCTGATCAGGATCTGAGCTAGAATTTACATTCTGGATGATCTCCTGAAGTTTTTCAGAATAAGGTCTTAACATTACGATCGCATCCTGAGCTTTTTTAAGTTTCGCAGCGGAAACCATTTTCATCGCTCTTGTGATTTGCATCGTAGATGAAATTGAACTGATTCTTCCTCGTATTTCTTTTAAGTTTGCCATATTGGGTTAGTTGTTGGTTGTCGGTTGTTGGTTGTTAGTTTTTAGAAATTTCTATCAACTACCAACCAAAAACCATCAACTAATTTTTAGTTATATTTAGATGCTAAATCGTTAGCAGCCTGCTTAAGAACACTTGTGATATCGTTATCGATTTTCCCAGCTTTAATTGCAGCCATTGTTTCAGGGTGCTTAGATCTAAGGAAAGAGATATACTCAATCTGGAATTCTTTTACCTTGTTGATCGGAACATTTCTCAATAAGTTCTCTGTACCTGCATAGATCATAGCAACCTGGCTATCTACAGGAAGTGGAGAATTTACTGGCTGCTTCAACAATTCAACGTTTCTCTCTCCTTTAGAAATAACTGCTAAAGTAGAAGCATCAAGATCAGAACCGAATTTAGCAAACGCTTCCAATTCTTTATATTGAGCCTGGTCTAATTTAAGCGTACCAGAAACTTTTTTCATTGATTTGATCTGAGCATTACCTCCAACTCTCGATACAGAAATACCTACGTTGATTGCAGGACGAACCCCTGAGTTGAATAGATCAGACTCTAAGAAAATTTGTCCGTCTGTAATAGAGATTACGTTTGTTGGAATATATGCAGAAACGTCACCTGCCTGAGTTTCAATAATCGGAAGTGCCGTTAATGAACCGCCACCTTTTACCAAAGGTCTTAAAGATTCAGGTAAATCGTTCATCTGGCTTGCAATAGTATCATCAGCGATAATTTTTGCAGCTCTTTCCAATAATCTTGAGTGAAGATAGAAAACGTCTCCAGGATAAGCCTCACGACCCGGTGGTCTTCTCAATAGAAGAGAAAGCTCACGGTAAGCAACCGCTTGTTTAGATAAATCATCATAAACGATCAAAGCCGGTCTTCCTGAATCTCTGAAATATTCTCCGATAGATGCACCTGCCATTGCAGAATATACCTGCATCGGAACCGGATCTGAAGCGTTAGCTGCTACAATTACGGTATAAGCGAGCGCCCCTTTATCAGATAAAGTTTTTACAATCTGAGCTACTGTAGAAGCTTTTTGCCCGATTGCAACATATATACAATATACTGGCTGACCAGCATCATAAAATTCTTTTTGGTTGATGATCGTATCAATCGCAACAGTCGTTTTACCTGTCTGTCTGTCACCAATGATAAGCTCTCTCTGACCTCTTCCTACCGGAATCATAGAGTCAATTGCAACGATACCTGTTTGTAAAGGCTCAGTTACCGGTTGTCTGTAGATAACTCCGGGAGCTTTTCTTTCTAATGGCATTTCGTATAAATCCCCAGTGATAGGACCTTTACCATCGATAGGGTTACCAAGAGTATCTACTACTCTACCCAACATCCCTTCTCCTACTTTGATAGAAGAAATTCTGTTTGTTCTTTTTACGGTATCGCCTTCTTTTACAGACTTACTTTCACCTAAAAGAGCAACCCCCACGTTGTCTTCTTCAAGGTTTAGTACGATACCTTCTACATCACTTGAAAATTTCACCAACTCACCGTATTGTACGTGTTCTAACCCGTATACACGAGCGATACCATCACCGATGGTAAGAACTGTACCTACTTCTTCAACGTTTGATTGAGTATCGAAGTTGGCCAATTGCTGTTTTAAGATCGCAGATACTTCTGCCGGATTTATTTCTGCCATTGTATGGTTGTTTTTCTTTTTAAATAATTAATTATTTTCCTAAACTAATATTAAAACCGTTTCTTGGTCTTGACTCTTGAATAATAACTGTTTGATTATTATTTTTAATTCTTTTTGAAAAGTCATTGCCATATTTATCAACTAAAATATTTAGTTTATCTAAATTAAATGAAAAATCAGAATTAAAAATATTAGCTTTATAAATAACTTTCAAAATATCTTCAGGTAACTGCCTTATTTCAATTGTTTTATCTGTTCCAATAAATTTTACACGAAAATAATTTGGATTATTAGAATCATTATTGAAAATCATATTACTAGTTAAATCCTGAATAATATACTTTATGAATATTATTTCGTTCTTACTATTATCATAAATTGAATAATCTGAAACATTATCTTTCTCAGCAAATAACCATTCTTTGTTATCAACAAAGACAATGTTCTTCTTAATTTTAATTTTTTGCCCAAAAGCAAAGCAAGAAACGATAAGCAAAGCTCCTAATAATATTTTTTTCATCGTTATTTGTGTTTTAATTTAACTGAAAGTCTTTTTTAATCTTATTCAATTTTGATTTTACCGAGGCATCAACCTGCTGGTCTCCTACTCTTAAAATATAACCTCCTAAAATAGCAGGATTTACATTGAGTTCAAGATCAAATTGTGCGTTTTGGTTGACAAGATCTGTAGATCTTAAGATTTGCTGAATGTTTTCATTAGAAATCTGGGTTGCCGTCGTCAAAGTAATTCTCTGAACTCCTTTGATGTCTTCAACTTTATTGATGAATTGCTGAGCAATATTTTTAAGCTGATTTTCTCTTCCGTGTTTGATAATCAGCTTAATTAAATTCTGAGAAACCGGTGAGAAACTTTTAAAAATTTCGCCGGCAACTTCAGTTTTCTTTTTTGCATCAATGTAAGGTGTCAGAAAAAACTTGTTCAAATCTGCAGATTCAGACATGATCTTTACAACATCTTTCATTTCTGAAAAAACAGCATCAGTTTGTCCGGATTCGTTTGTGAAATCCAGCAGACCTTGTGCGTATCTTTTAGCTACTTTAGATGTAAGCATTCTTAGTTAAGATTTGATTTGTTTAAATAATTCTGAACCAACTCATTCTGAGCTTCAGTGTTGTCCAACTTTTGTTTCAGGATAGATTCTGCAATGTTTACAGATAAAGTACCAATTTGAGATTTAATGTCTGCCATTGCAGCATTTTTCTCAGCATTGATTGTCTGTCTTGCAGCTTCGATTAATTTATCTCCTTCAGACTTAGCAGCTTCTTTAGCTTCAGCTACAATTCTGTCTTTAATTTCTCTGGCTTCTTTCAAGATCGCATCTCTTTCGATTTTAGCTTCACGCATAATTCTTTCGTTATCCGATTTAAGAGTTTCCATCTCTTTTTTAGCCAATTTAGCCTGATTAAGAGCATCCTGAATATTATCTTCTCTTGTTTTTACTGCACTAAGGATTGGTTTCCAAGCGAAAGATCTAAGAAGAACTACTAATAATAAAAATACTACAGCTGTCCAGAATATGTTACCAATTGAAGGAGTTAATAATTCCATTTTATATCAATTATTTTTTAATTTGTTTTAACTTTTTTAAAAGAATTCTACAAACCAACCGTTTGTAGAATTCTGTTTGTTTACTATCCGTTTCCTAGTAACGCTACTACGATACCGAATAGACCAGCACCCTCAATAAGAGCTGCTGCGATAATCATTGCAGTTTGGATTTTTCCTGATTGCTCTGGCTGTCTTGCAATACCTTCCATTGCGCTTCCACCAATTTTACCAATACCTAATCCTACACCTAGAACTGCTAAACCAGCTCCGATTGCTGCGATACTACCTGTCATAATATTATAATTTAAAAAGTTGTTTTATAATTTAATTCTAATTAATGATCGTGGTGTGGCTCTTCTACAGCCGACCCGATAAATAATGCGGTCAACATGGTAAAGATATAAGCCTGTAAAGCCGCTACCAATACTTCCAATACATAAATGAATAATGATAAACCTAATGACACCGGAGTAATTGCATAAGTCTGCATAATGAAGATTAATGCGATCAAACTCATGATAATGATATGTCCTGCAGTCATGTTAGCAAAAAGACGGATCATCAATGCAAAAGGTTTAGTAATAATTCCTAATAATTCTACCGGTACTAATATAATATATACCAAGATTTTTCCAGCGAATGGCATGTTGCTTCCCAATGGATCAAACATGTGCATCCAATATGTTTTTCTACCGCTTAAGTTTACGATTAATAAAGTAAATACTGCAAGAACCATTGTAAATGCAATGTTACCTGTTGTATTTGCAGCTCCCGGAAGCAATCCTAAAATATTTAGAACCCAAATAAATAAGAATAATGTAACCAAATAAGGAACGTATTTTCTATATCTTACAGATCCGATGTTCTGTAAAGCAATATCGTCTCTTACAAAAACCACAATCGGCTCGATGAATTTTGCAATTCCTGAAGGAACCTGAGATTTTTTATAACTCGCTGCAGAAGCAAAACCAATGATTAATAAAATCACCGCTGCCAAAATCATCTGAGCAACTACTTTAGTGATAGAAAAATCTAATGGCTGAGCATTCGTTGGATGACCGTCATGCATTTCTAAATCACCAGCAGCATTTGTAGAATAAATTTTGTTATGGTGTACTTTGTAGAAGCTTCCGTCTACTTCAGCAACCTTCTCTTCTTCGTGTCCGAATTTTTCAGAACTGAAAACTTTTAAACCGTTATCCCAAAGAATTACAGGTAAAGAAATTCCTACAGAATTGTGACCCTCACCCCAAAGATGCCAATTGTGTGCATCCGAAATGTGGTGCATAATAAATGGAACCGGATTGTACTTTTCATCCTTTGCAGTTTCCGCAGTACCTTCGTGAGTTTCTGCAAAAGAAAAGCAGAAAACAAGAAGATAAAGGGCGATTAACAGTTTTTTAAAACTCATGACTAGACTTTATTTCTAAAATTTTTGCAAAAATATAAATTTTTATTCGATTTTTAGTAATTCTTCAATTTTATATTACATGATATTAGTCTTGTTTTTTGACTAACTTAAGTACGAAAATTACTTCCACCAACAGGTAAATCCAGTACAGTACGAAGTAAGGCACAATATTCAGTCTAAATTCTTTCTGAAACACAGCAATATAACCCATTGCGAAAAATTTAAAAACGACGAACCCAAGAAAAATAAATCCTATGATATTCTTTTTTTCGAGTGCAAAAACAATCAAAATCGTTAACAAACTAATCAGCGTAATAAAAAATATAAGAACATGGATTTTATAATTGAGCACCACAACATTATTTTCCGCCAGCTGCCACTGCAAAACAAACAGCACTGCAGAAATCAGCAGAAACAATCCCAATCCTTTTAAAACAACAATCATTTTTTCCATTGGCTGCAAAACTAACAAAATTTATCAATATGCTCATGTAATAAACAGAATTGTTATTTTAATGATTTGAGTCTATTCTTTTAACTAAAAAACATTTTAATACACTTAAATTTGAATTATATTTGAATAAAAAAACATAATGACGTGATGAAAATATTCTTACAAATACTTTTATTTCTAGTAAGCACTACGTTGCGCTCTCAACAAAACATTTCCAGTAAACAGATTAATGAGAATCTCGACATCGGAGAATTTACAGAATCTTCTGCTGATCAAAATTTATTAAAAGGAAACGTATTTTCTGTAAAGAGTTACACTTCAGATAAAAATCAGAAAAAATCAAAAAATGATAAAACATTTGAAGGCAAAACTGTGTATTTAAAAGATTTTACCATTTATCGAAAAGACAGAAAAAGAATTTTTCGGAAAGAAATTTCAGGAAGTGAATTTTCAGTATCAAAATATTACTACAACGAATCTTCCGGAAATTTAGTTTTAAAAGAAGATGAGTATGACAGAGAATATGGCAGATCAAAATATTCAAAGTGGTTCTTTTATGATGAAAACCAAATTATTTCTGAAAAAATCGGTTTAGAAAAAAGTGAAAATAAAACATCTTTCAATAATTATACAACTTATAAGACTAAAGATTCCTCAAACCAAAGAAAAATTACAATCACTACCATTGATTCAGACAGTGTTTCGAGTCCTGATAATGTGTATATTTTTAATCAAAAAATTTTAATTAAAATAATGCCGCTTTATCAGTCTAAAATTCGAAAATTATCTCTAAAAAATGGTAGTTACCAAGTCGATGAGATTGAAAACTATGTTATCGAAGGCAGAAAAGTTTATTTTAAATACGATAAAAATGGTCATCAAATCTCAGAAACATGGTATAATCAGGAAGGTTTGGAAAATAAAAATGAATTCAGCTACAATGATGATTACACCGAAAGTGTAGAATCTCAATATCATCTCAAAGGAACAGAAATATCATCAAAAACGAAGAGAAAATACGACCAATACGGTAATCTGCTTTTTGAACAAACTACTTATTATGAAGGTTCAATAGGCAGTATCGAAGAATCTGAATATCAATATGACAAAGAAGGAAACTGGATCGTTAAAAAAAGATTTTATAGTGCAGCAGATCATGGCATTATTGGAAAGAAAAAACTTACTTCAGTCGAAATTCGGGACATAGAATATTACACGGAAGACAAGCAACAACCCAACAATGAACTTCCTCGAGTTCCCGAAATTATTAATCAGATAAGAACAAATATTCCAAAGATTGCCAAAAAGAATGACAGTTATTTAAAAGATAAAAAGAGAGCAATTGAAAGCGAATCTTATTTAGCAGAAATTACGTTAAAAGAATCTGAAAACATTAAAGATTTCACTCCTGAATATTGGGAATTGAAACAAATCGCTTACGGAAATCTTGATGAGGACGACACCGAAGAAGCTGCTGCAGTTTACGAAATGCCGAACATCAACCGTGAAGATGCCGAACAAGTACTCGCTATTTATAAAAAAGAAAACGGGAAGTGGAAAATCACTCATCAAACTTCTGCACCATTACTTTCTTCTCAAAGCGGCGGAATGATGGGAAATCCTTTCCACGGTATTTCTATTTCAAAGAAATGCATCGTTATCAATCATTTTGGAGGAAGCAGAGATAAATGGGAATACACGCATCGTTATCGTTTTCAGAACAGCGATTGGTATCTTATCGGTGCATCGGCCAGCTTTGGTGCACCATGTGATTATTGGGTAAAATTCGACTACAACATCAGTACGGGTGATGCTACTTACAAAAAAACTGTTGAAAATTGCGAAAACGGAGAAAAGAAAATCATTCAATCACAAAAATCGAATAAAAAAATTTCAACTCCAAAAATGGACTCTGTAACTCCCGGTGATTCTACTTTTAAATTCCCGAACATTAAAGATGAGATTTATTATTAAAACAGACTAAACTTCTACACAATGATAAAACTTCTGCAATACTCCACTTTTGTTTTCTGTTTTCTATTTCTTGCCTGCAGTAACGATAAACAAATTAAGAAAACCATAACTTCAAGTAATAAAACTGAAGAAGAAAAAGCGATTCCCTACGATTCTGATGCTAAAACCATTCACATTTTTGTGGCTTTGTGTGATAACAAATATCAAGGAATTGTACCTGTTCCCGAAAAAATTGGAAACGGACAAGATCCGGATAATAATTTGTATTGGAGTTGTGCTTTTGGAGTACGTTCTTATTTCAAAAAAAGCAAAGAATGGAAATTTGTAGAAAGCAGAAAATTAAAATCTGTAAAACTTGAACGCATTATTTTTAGACATACTACAAAAAATTATTACCTGATTGCCGATGCTTATGACGGAAAATTCATCAAAGAATCTACCATTGATTTTCTGAACAGCAGCAGCGGAAAAAACAAAGACACTCTGAAAATTGGTAAAACAACAATCGGAATTGGCGGAAATTCAAAACTATTGGCTTACGTAGGACACGACGGTTTAATGGATTTTCAACTAAACGAAACTTTTGAAAACACAGATAAACAAAAACGCGATATTATTATTCTGGCTTGTTACAGCAAAAAATATTTCGCACCCCATTTAGAAAAATCCAACGTTAACCCTTTGGTTTGGACAACCGGATTGATGAGTCCGGAAGCTTACACTTTACATGATGCAATTTCGGGTTATTTATTAAATGAATCAAATGAACAAATCAGAACCAGAGCCTCAAAAGCCTATTCAAAATATCAAAAATGCAGTGAAAAAGCAGCTAAAAATCTTTTGGTAACAAATTTTTAATACAAGAAATACTTGAGAAAGAAATGATATTAAAAAATATACTCTAAAACATTGCAAACCAAAAACATTCAATACTGCTTTTATAGCTGAATGAAATTCACTATTTTTGCACACTATAATTTACAATTAATATGTTTAATAGTTTACAGGATAAATTAGACAAAGCCCTTCATAATATTTCCGGACGTGGAAAAATCACCGAAATTAACGTTGCGGAAACCGTAAAAGAAATTCGTAGAGCATTGGTAGATGCCGATGTTAACTATAAAGTTGCTAAAGATCTTACCAAAAGAGTTCAGGATAAAGCTTTGGGACAAAACGTTCTTACTTCGCTTACTCCGGGACAGCTGATGACGAAAATCGTTCATGATGAATTGGTCGATTTAATGGGTGGTTCTCAGGAAGGAATTAATCTTTCAGGAAAACCGTCTGTTATTTTGATTGCCGGTCTTCAGGGTTCGGGTAAAACAACTTTCTCAGGAAAATTGGCTAATTATTTAAAAACTAAAAGAAATAAAAAGCCTTTATTGGTTGCCTGTGACGTTTACCGTCCTGCTGCAATCGATCAGCTGAAAGTTTTGGGTGGACAAACAGGAGTTCCTGTTTATACTGAAGAAGGTAACATGGATCCTTCCGTAATCTCTCAAAACGCTATTAATTTTGCTAAATCTAACGGTCATGACATCGTCATCGTCGATACAGCAGGTCGTTTGGCAATTGATGAGCAGATGATGAAAGAAATCAAAACTGTTCATTCTACTATCAAACCAAACGAAACACTTTTCGTAGTAGATTCAATGACAGGTCAGGATGCTGTGAATACAGCAAAAGCCTTCAACGATACTTTAAATTTTGACGGAGTTGTTTTAACGAAATTAGACGGTGATACCCGTGGTGGAGCAGCTTTAACGATCCGTTCGGTTGTTGAAAAACCAATCAAGTTCATCTCTACAGGTGAAAAAATGGAAGCTTTAGATCTTTTCTACCCGGAAAGGATGGCAGACAGAATCCTGGGGATGGGAGACGTTGTTTCCTTGGTAGAAAGAGCTCAGGAGCAGTTTGACGAAGAAGAAGCAAAAAAACTTCACAAAAAAATCGCTAAAAACGAGTTTGGTTTTGATGATTTCTTGAAGCAGATCAACCAAATCAAAAAAATGGGTAACATGAAAGACTTGATGGGAATGATCCCGGGAGTTGGAAAAGCTATTAAAGACGTTGAAATTAGCGATGATGCATTCAAACATATCGAAGCGATTATCCATTCTATGACTCCGGATGAGAGAAGAAGACCTTCAATTATCAATACACAGAGAAAAAACAGAATTGCAAAAGGAGCAGGTAGAAAAATTGAAGACGTAAATGCATTGATGAAGCAGTTTGACCAAATGGGAAAAATGATGAAGATGATGCAAGGACCACAAGGAAAACAAATGATGCAGATGATGAGCAAAATGCCAAATATACCTGGAATGGGTGGAATGTTTGGAAAATAATTTTTGCAATTTGCTAATGGCTTTTTGCTGTTGGCTTTAAATAAATAAAACTCTCAGATTTTCTCTGAGAGTTTTTTGTTTGAAATTATTATATGTAAAGTTGATAGGATTGCATCCTATCCTTTAGAAAATCGTCCCTTCGGGACTCTTTTTAAATGATTATTAAACTTTCCTTTCTAAATTTGAAACCTTAATCGGCTGATAAACCACCGGAACATATTCCACCAAAACATCATTACGGTCTAATCCGAAAGCATCTTCATCTTTCTGAGCGTAATTCTTTAGAAGGAAATAGGAATTAAGAATAATACCTTCTTTCAAAGCAAATTCATTTTCCACAGAAAGAAATTTCTCAATCAGGATAAATTTAAAATCGATGGTCGGATTATATTTTGTAGAACCATTGTTTCTTAAATGTAAATTAAGTTCTTTATTGGCAATCAGATCATCAATAATTTTCTCGAAATACAGTTCGGTCCTTGGCTGAATTCTGAAACCGATATTCAGCACAATTTTGATCACTTTATCATCCACCAATTCAGAAACTTCATAATCTAAAGTATAAGGATGATTGGTTCGGTTGATATGGAAAAACCAATACACATCGGCTCTTTTAGGTTTTTTGTCGAAAATGGAATTGATAATTTTTTCTTCAATCTGATCTCTCCTATCGGCTTTCGTCAGATAAATAAGATGCGTTGTGTATTTCGGAATCGTTTCATCATGGCTCAATTCTATGATCTGATTCGCAAACTTTCCGAGATCTGTAAATTTGGTATATCGATTGTTGATTTTTCGTCCAAAATAACTGATGTACATGACCATAAAGAAAATTCCGCCAACGAAAACGGTGATGTAACCGCCTTCCTGAAATTTCACAAGATTCGCAATGAAAAATGAAATTTCAATAATGATGAAAACAGAAAGCAATAAAAAGACAAAAACTTTATTCCATTTTAATTTATATACCAGAAAGAATGAAAGTAAAAATGTTGTCATCATCATCGCCAAAGTAATGGCTAAACCGTACGCGGCTTCCATTTTTGAAGACGTCTGAAAATATAAAACCACAAGGAGACATCCTGCCCACAAAATATTATTTACACTTGGAATATAGATTTGGCCTTTTGTTTCTGTAGGTTGTTTTATCGCTACTCTCTGCCAGAAATTTAGACTGATTGCTTCATTAATCAAAGTAAATGAACCACTGATTAAAGCCTGAGAAGCCACAATTGCTGCCAAAGTAGAAATAATCACTCCCGGAATCAGAAACCACGAAGGCATCATTTCAAAAAACGGATTTCTTCCTTCCAATAAAGGATTTCCCTGATGAAGCAGCCAGGAAGCCTGTCCGAGATAATTCACAATCAGGCAAACTTTTACAAATCCCCAAGTAATTCTGATGTTTTCTCGCCCGCAGTGTCCCAAATCCGAATACAAAGCTTCTGCTCCTGTTGTACACAAAAATACCGCTCCCAAAAGCCAGAAACCTTTTGGATATTGTGACAAAAGTTCGTAAGCATAATACGGATTTAAAGCTTTAATGACAGATGGATAATGTACAATCTGACTTAACCCCAAAATCAGCAAAACCGTAAACCAAACCATCATAATCGGACCAAAAGCCCGCCCGACGTTCTGAGTTCCGAAACGCTGTAAAAAGAAAATCAGCGAAATGACCGCAATCACAATCGGAACGACGGGAACGTGCTCTACTCCTTTGATAATTCCTAATCCTTCAATCGCTGAAGTTACAGAAACAGCGGGTGTGATAATTCCGTCGGCTAACAATGCAGCCGCACCAATCATTGTGGGAATCACAATTTTTCTGCCATATCTTCTGACTAAAGAATAGAGTGAGAAAATTCCGCCTTCGCCTTGGTTATCGGCTTTCAGCGTAAGCCAGACGTATTTAACGGTTGTTTGTAAGACCAATGTCCAGAAGATGCAGGAAACACCGCCCAAAACCAATATTTCACTGATATTCCTTTCGCCAATAATGGCTTTAAAAGTGTACAGCGGACTTGTCCCGATGTCGCCATAAATAATTCCCAAAGCTACCACCAATGAAGCAAGCGTAACTTTTTGTTTGATGTCTGTTTTCACAAATTTCACATTTAATTTCAGGTACAAAATTGCTCTGAAATCTGTTGGTAAAATGTAAATTTTTGGTGGGGTTGTGTAAAGATTTTATAAAGATGAGGAATTTCTTTGATATTGAATTTTTTAAAAGATTGTTTATTAATTTTAGAAGATTAATATTGAAGTAAAAAATATTACTTAATATTGTTACCATTAATCATCATACGATTATAAAATAACTATAAATGAACTGTATATTTTGTAAAAAAGATTCAACCAATTCTAAAAGTGTTGAGCATATTATTCCCGAATCATTTGGAAATAAAAAACATATATTAAAAAAAGGAATGGTGTGTGATAGTTGTAATAAATATTTTTCTACAAAAATAGAAAAGGAAGTTTCAGAACTTGACTTTTTCACTAATATTAGATTTAGGAATTTTATTCCTTCAAAAAAAAATCGAATTCCTAAGGGGAAAGCTATTTTACCAAAAACTAAATATTTAGCAGAAGTTGATTTAAATAAGGGCATTCAGGTAACTCTTGATTCCGAAAGTTTTAATTTGGTAGAAAAAGGCGAAATTACAAGTCTTACAGTCCCTTATAAATATGACTATCCTAAAGATAACATCAGTGTATCAAGGTTATTAGCAAAAATGGCTTTTGAAATGCTTGCTTTAAGAGTAATCAAAACGAATAAAGATTTGATTGATTTTGTTAACGAACCGCAATTTGATAAAATAAGAAACTATGTTCGAAGTAATCCAAAAAATGAAAACTGGGTTTATTCTTCAAGAAAAATTTATAGTGAAAATGAAAAATTTTATTTGAAAGATGGAAAATCAGTTGATATGATTTTTGAATGTGACTTTTTACCGACTAATCGACAAGAGCTATACTTTGTATTTGTTTACAAAGGAATTGAATTTGTAATTAACATGGCAGGTTCATCAATAGATGGATATTTGGAGTGGTTAAAATTACACAATGACATTAGTCCGCTCTACAGAGAGGGAAGTAATTTCGGATACGACTTAACACCAGAGTTTTTGAAAAATAATTGATAAAAATTTTAAATATTAATAAACCTCACTTCCCAAACCGATATCCCACTCCACTTTCCGTAATAATATACTTTGGCTGATTGGGATTGTCTTCAATTTTCTTGCGTAAAGTTCCCACAAAGACTCGTAAATATTGAGTTTCAGTTTGAAAACCAACACCCCAGATTTCTTTCAAAATAAACTGATGCGTTAAAACTCTGCCTTCATTTCGGGCAAAAAGTGAGAGCAGATTAAACTCTGTGGAGGTCAGTTTCAGGACTTCATTGTTTTTCTTTGCGGTGCGGGAAATAATATCGATTTCCAGCTCACCGATTTTGATGTTGGATTCGTCGTTTTCAGTGGTGTTTCTTCGGATAGCGGCACGAATTCTCGCCAGAAGTTCAGCAGTACGGAAAGGTTTCGTTAAATAGTCTGTAGCACCGTTATCCAAAGCCGAAACAATGTCTTCCTCATTATCAATCACCGAAAGAATAATAATCGATTTATTGTACCATTCCCGAAGTTCTTTCAGCACGATATGTCCGCTTTTATCGGGTAATCCGAGATCAAGAATAATCAGTTCAGGAGGATGATGCGCTGCCGAAATCTGTGCTTCCTTTCCTGTACTTGCCAAACGGACTTTATAGTCGTTGCTTTCTAAAGTAATCTGAAGCAGTTTTCGGATCTGTGCTTCGTCATCGACGACCAAAATTTCGTGCTTATTCATTTTTAAGATGATTTATATAAGAAGTTTCTGCAGGAATTTCAACTGTAAAAATTGTTCCATTGGGAATATTATTCTGCAATGTAATCGTTCCGTTTTGCGCTTCTGTAAAACCTTTTACGATGGATAGTCCCAATCCACTTCCTCCGGTTTTGCTATCGGGTAATCTTCGGAATTTATCAAAAATTAGTTGATGTTCGCTTTCGGGAATTCCATTTCCATTGTCTGAAATGATGATTTTGCAGTTTTCAGATTCGTGGGAGATTTTAATTTTAATAACAGAGTTTGGCGGTGTGTATTGAACTGCATTATGTAAAAGATTCAGCAAGATCTGTTCGGTAAAACCAATATCCAGTTTAAAAAGCGGCAGATTTTCATTAACTGTGTAATTCAAATGATGCCCGTCACAAATATCAATCTTCTGAATCACAGAATTCACCAGTTCATTCATGTCACACCAATCGGATTTTGGCTTTAAAATCCCACTTTCAATCCGGCTCATATTCAAAATATTTTCAACCTGCCTGTTCAAACGAACGGTGGCGATATCGATGTCATTTAATAGATCCAGTCGTTGTGTAGAATCTAATCTATCATTAGAATCTTTCAGGGTATCAACAGTCCCTAAAATCGTTGCAATCGGAGTTCTTAACTCATGAGATAAGGAATTCAAAAGTGTATTATACAATTTTATCGTTTGCTCTTTTTCTTCTTTGTCTCTTGCTTTTCTTTCGGCCTGTCTTATTTTAAAAGTTAAAACAGCGTTCAGCAATGCTACAAAAAAATACGAGAGAAACATCAGAAGATCTTCTGTACTGCTTATATCTAAAGTAAATTGAGGTGGAATAAAGAAATAATTCCAGATCACAGCACTTAAAAAAGCTGCTAAAAGTACGGGCAAAATATCAAACAGCATCGCAACGACAGATACGGTAAGCAAAAGAATTAATGCCACAATTCTGTAATTTATTTCGTCTCTTATCAGAAAACAAAGCACAGAAACCGTGAGTACGGAAAGTGTACTTAATGCATATTGACGGTATTGTACAGTTGCAGTAGTTTTCAAATCTAAATTAAAAAGAAAATCAAAATTAGGTATTTAGGCATAAAGATTTTATAAATATTTAAAACAAAAAATCCCGAGAAAATTCTCAGGATTGTATTCAATTTAATGTAGAGATTATTTATCTGATTTCTGAGCTTTAGACTTGATGAAATAAGAGAAACCGATGTTTGCTCCGAAAGTTTTCACGTTTGTTTTAAGTTCTGTTCCGAAATAAGTTTCTTTGTTTGAAAACTGATCGTAAGAAAGTCCCAAGTTAATACCTAAAGACTGAGTCGCCATATAAGTAACCCCTCCTTTCACTTTCCAAGCCAAACCATCTGTGGTAGTTTCCATAGATTCTGATACTCCCATAACATCTACATTGCCTTTGTTTTTAGCCGATGCATAACCGATTCCTGCTCCCAAGAACGGAACAAACTTAGAACCGTTTGCAAAGTAATATGTAGCAGTTGGCATTACAGCAAAGCTTGTAGTTGAAGATTTTGCACCTTCAAATTTTGTAGTAGCCGTTTTAAAATCAAGATCGATCCCAACAGCCAATTTGTCGATCACAAAATAGCCTACAGAAGGATTGAATGAAAACGTACTTACTTTAGGGCCATCTGCAGATTCTCCTTCAGCTTTGTAAGTAGTGTTCACGCTGTTGAAACCCATTCCGGTATTTCCGCTGATTACCCAGTCTCCTTTAGTCATTTGAGCATTTGACAGACCGAAAAGTGCTATTGCACCTACTAGTAATGATTTTTTCATAGTGTATTGATATTTGAGCCGCGAAAATACAAAAAAAATCCTGAGAAAATTCTCAGGATTTAGATTTATTTTATGTTTGCTAAATTATTTAGCGAAAACATATTTTACACCGATAGTAACAGTAGATAGGTTTGCTCCAAAGTTGAAGTTCTCAACACTTTTAGCACCATCAAAATCGTATTTTTTTGTATTATAACCGAATTCTCCGATTGTCGCTTCGATTGTCCAGTTTTTGTTTAAGAAATAATCTAAACCTGGCTTAATAGAAACACCTACTGAGGTAAATTTAGCTTTATCTTCACTGATTGTTGTAGTAGTTGTAGTTGCAGGAGTAACGTTGTTATTTACAGTAGTTACGCTCCCTTCTTCTTTACCGCTACCAAATGCCATAGGAACAGATAACTGACCGAAGAAATACAATTTATCTCCTAAAGTCCAGTATTTTCTTACAAATGGCTCAACAATAACAGCATTGTCAATGTTTTTTCCTTCGCTTGTAACAAATACATTTGGAACAGGACTAGTTGTATTTTCAAATGATTTGTTAGTATGCTGAAAACCAACACCTAAACCAACTGCTAAATTTGGCGCAACAAAATATCCTACTGTAGGAACAATAGTTACATTTGTATTTTTGCTATCATCATTATTGTCATTTTGCTGTGAAAACTGAGCTTGACCTGATAAATAAACAGTTCCTTTAGCAATTTGCGCATTAGATAAACCGAAAAGTGCAACAGCACCAGCTACTAATAATTTTTTCATTTTTTAATAATTTTATACTTTCTTGACTGCAAATTTATAAGGGTCTTTTCTAATATTAAAATTTGTTAACATGATTAATATCACTGTTAAATAAAGGCTTTTTATTAATTAAAATCGCATTACAGAGATTTAATTGCCTTTTTTTCAACAATAGCCCCAAAAAAACTCCAATTTTTCAACTGGAGTTTAATATGGTCTATGTTATAGATATTTTTACTTTCCTAAAAAGAAATTTACGCCAAGATTGATAGCGCCAAAGTTCGAATCGATTCTTCGGTCTCTGTCTCTATCCCAGTCGCCTCTTTCACTTCCAATGTTCTGATATCCTAAGTATAGCTCCGCTTTAGGTAACTGAAATCCTACTTTAGGATAAACATACAATCCACTATCAATACCATCCTTAGTAGAAATAGCTCCTCCTAAATCAAGACCAACAAATAACGGAATACCATTAAATTTGTACTTTCCTGAAGCCGCCAATGGAATAAATCCGAAATCTTCCCATCTGTCTTTACCAAAAAAATGTGAATATCCGGAAGTAACACCTACATCCAGGCCTTTCATTACCGTCCACATATAGGCTGCATCAACACCCAAAGTAAAGGCTGCTACTTTTGATGCATCACCTACAGGTGCGCCGATATGACCACCTAATTTAAATCCTGACTGCGCTTGTGCAGCACCAAATAATGCAAATGCACCTAATAATAGTAATTTTTTCATTTTAATAATTTAAATATGTTATTAACTCAATGATTTTTCTCTTACAGCAAACACAATGCCGCGCATATATTTTCCAAATAAAAAAGCAAGACAAAATGCCTTGCTTTATAAATATCTGAAAGATAAAGTTTAGTTCCCTCCGAATTTGAAACCTACACCAACCTGGAAGAAGCTGTTTTTCAAAGTTTCGTTACCTTCAGGATTTTTAATAAGGTTTGAAACCCCTAAATTATATCTTGCATCAAAGAACAAACCGTTTTCTAAAGTATATTCTGCACCTACAAATGGAGCTAAATTTAGCTTATTCATCTCATTTTTCACATCTTCAGAACCGCTTTCTGATTCAGTCTGAGTTTCACCCATAAATGACACTGTCGCATTAGAAGTATAATCTACCTTTGCTGAAGTAATAATTCCAACATTAAGTCCTAAAGCAAAAGCTAAGTTCTCAGTAGCAAAATATTTTGCACTTACTGGAATCTGAACACTTCCTAATTTAAAGTCAGTTTTTTCTGATCCAGTAACCTGAGCACCCATATCTGCATATGAGAATGATTCTTCCTGCTTACCTCCGATTGGCGAATACAAAACTTCTCCCTGAACACCAAACTTATCGTTGAATTTATATTCGACAAAAGCTCCTGCATAAAAAGTAGATTTTGAATCAAATTTGTATGATTCCCCGTCGCCATCTGCCTTAAGCATCGATAATGAATATCCCGCTTTTGGACCAAATTTAAATTCCTGCGCATTTGCAAAAGTCCCCATCATGGCAACAGAAGCAATAAGTAATAATTTTTTCATAGTTTAATTAATTTTTTAACAAAATTTTAAGAGTTCAAATATATCACTTTTTATAGAACTGCAAAATATTTTTAAAATTTATTAAACTTTTTACAAAATTATTCCCTGTTACGTTTCTCTTCTTCATTATAGGCCAAGATGATTTTCTTCACTACAGGATGTCTTACCACATCTTCTTCTGTAAGGTAAACAAAGCCGATTTCTTTTACATCTTTTAAAATTCTCATTGCCTCTTTCAGACCAGAATGTTGTTTTGGCGGTAAATCGATTTGAGTAGGATCTCCTGTAATGATAAATTTAGCATTCATCCCCATTCTCGTTAAAAACATTTTCATCTGGGCATGGGTTGTATTCTGTGCTTCATCCAGTATCACAAAGGCATCATCCAGCGTTCTCCCTCTCATAAAAGCCAGCGGAGCAACTTCAATTACCTTCTTTTCCATGAAGCCTTCGAGTTTCTCATGCGGAATCATGTCGCGAAGAGCGTCGTACAAAGGCTGTAAATACGGATCCAATTTTTCTTTCAGATCGCCCGGTAAAAAACCAAGACTTTCTCCTGCTTCTACGGCAGGTCTCGTTAAAATGATTCTCTTAACTTCCTTGTCTCTCAAAGCTCTTGCAGCCAAAGCAACACTGGTATAGGTTTTTCCGGTCCCAGCTGGTCCGATGGCGAAAACCATATCTTTTTTTTCAGTTTCTTTTACCAGTTTTTTAAGATTTGTGGTTTTAGCTTTGATTATTTTTCCGTTAACCCCTTTTACAATGATGTCCTGATCGAAAACAAGCTGTTTTTCGTTTTCATCTTTTATATTAAGGAGGTTTTCTACATCTTTCAGCCCGATAGAATTATTTTTAGAAATAAAAGCAACAATATCATCCAGTTTTAGTTTAAATATATCTAAAGCCTCCTGATTTCCCATTGCAAAGATAAAATGGTCACGACCCGTGATTTTAAGTGTCGGAAAGCTTGATTTTATTAAATTGAAATATTGGTTATTAACACCGTAGAAGTTTTTCGAATCAATACCTTCTAATTCATACGTTAATTCAAACATGCAAATATTTTTATTTTAGATTTTAAATTTAGAAGTTTTTTTTCAATTTTAAATCAAATTCTTATCCACAATAGCCGCTTGTTTCTTTTTATTTTAGATAAATTTGCAATTCTATCCCTTTTATTCATGTCAATTATTACCCTTACGTCAGATTTCGGAAATTTAGATTACAGAGTTTCGGCTATGAAAGGAAAAATTCTGTCTTTAAATCCTGAAGTAAAAAGTATTGATATTACCCATGATATCCAGGCATATAACCTTATCCAGACGTCTTATATAGTAAGAAATGCTTACCAATATTTCCCGAAAGGAACCATCCACATTCTTTCTGTAGACAGTTTTTTTCACAAATCAAGAAAAAATATTCTTTACAAAGCAGACGGACACTATTTTTTGGCAGCAGACAACGGATTATTAAGTTTAATCTTTTTTGATATTAAACCTGAAGCCATTTATGAAATCACTTTAAACAACAGGTTTGATGATATTGTGAACTTTACTTCAACCGATGTTTTCGTTCCCGCAGCTGTTCATCTCGCAAATGGCGGACTTCCTGAAGTAATCGGTAGGAAAATAGATTCTGTAAAGCAGCTATTATTTCCTAAACCGGTTTATAATGAGTCTGAAAAGATGATTATCGGAGAAGTAATGTATATTGATAATTTCGGAAATATAATTTCAAATATCAATAAAGATCTTTTTGAAAGTTTAGCCAAAAGTTTTGAAAATTTCACCATCAAATTCAGAAATTTAAGCCTTTCAAAAATCTATTCCAGCCATACTGAAGTTGTAGTTGATTGGGAAAGAGAAACTGAATACCATGGGCAATCTGCAGCAATTTTTAACGACGGAGACCAACTGGAATTAACGATTTACAAAGGCAGTAAAAAAAACGGAGCCAAAACCCTTTTCGGACTGAACGTTGGAGAAAATATTTACATCGAATTTTTCTAAAATTATCTATTTCATAAAAAAACCGATTTTTTTTATATATTTGTCAAAATCTAAAATTTAAAAATGGCAGAATACAAATTATTGCTTCCTTCGATGGGTGAAGGCGTGATGGAAGCTACAGTTATCACTTGGTTATTCAATGAAGGCGACCAGGTAAAGGAAGATGATTCGGTAGTAGAAATTGCAACAGATAAGGTAGATTCAGACGTTCCGACACCAGTTTCGGGGAAAATCGTAAAAATTCTCAAGCAGAAAGACGAAGTTGCAAAAGTAGGCGAAGCCATCGCTATTTTAGAAATTGAAGGAGAAGGCGAAAATACAGCTTCCGAAGAAGTGAAAAATGAAGCTCACGTATCTACTCCAGATGCTGAAACTTTAAAAACGATTGAACAACCGTTACAGGTTGCCGCTTCAACAGAATTTTCAGGAGATTTATACCTTTCTCCACTTGTAAAATCAATTGCACAACAAGAAAATATTTCTGAAACTGAATTGAAATCTATCAAAGGAAGCGGTTTAGAAGGAAGAATTACAAAAGAAGATATTTTAGCATACGTTTCCAACAGAGGAAATCAGCCAGCTCCGCAAGCCGCTCCTGCGCAACAGACTGCTCCTGCTCCAAAAGCTACAGCAAGTTCAACTCCGACAACAACTATTTCGACTTCTGCAGGTGATGAGATCATTCCAATGGACAGAATGAGAAAGATCATTGCTGAAAACATGGTGAAAGCTAAGCAAATTGCTCCTCACGTAACTTCTTTCATCGAAACTGATGTGACCAACGTTGTGAAATGGAGAGCAAAAAATAAAGATATTTTCGAAAAACGTGAAGGCGAAAAATTGACTTTCATGCCGATTTTTGTAAGAGCTGTTGTTAAAGCGATTCAGGATTTCCCTATGATTAACGTTTCTGTAAATGGTGAAAACATCGTTAAAAAGAAAAACATCAACATCGGTATGGCAACTGCTTTACCAGATGGAAATCTTATTGTTCCTGTTATCAAAAACGCAGATCAGTTATCATTGTCAGGATTAGCAAAAGCGATTAATGATCTGGCTTACAGAGCAAGAAACAAAAAATTAAGACCTGAAGATACTCAAGGTGCAACTTATACAATTTCTAATGTAGGAAGCTTCGGAAACCTTATGGGAACTCCGATCATTCCTCAACCTCAGGTTGCAATTTTAGCAATCGGAGCAATTGTTAAAAAACCTGCAGTTCTTGAAACCAAAGACGGTGATGTAATTGCAATTCGTCAATTAATGTTTATGTCTCACTCTTACGATCACAGAGTTGTAGACGGCTCTTTAGGTGGAATGATGTTGAAGCACGTTCACGATTATCTTCAGAACTGGGATTTGAACACTGAGATATAAGTAATAAATAATTGGTAATGAGCAATTGCCTATCAATATATAAAACCTTCGATTTTTCGGAGGTTTTTTGTATAAATTTTTACAATTAAATTTCATTGTTGAATTATACTAAAAGCTTTTATATTCTCAAAATTTAATTTAGATTTGAGGTATGCGCAGAATTTTGGTTTACATCCGAAAAGGGCTTAAAAAGTCCTTTGACAATATCCGAAACGAACAGTTGAAGCACAATTTGCTTCAGGCAATCCCGTTTTGGATAGGCTCTGTAATTACCGGTTTTTTTGCCGTGATGTATGCCAAAATATTTTCTTGGGGAGAAAGCCTGTTACACTTCATTTTAGACTGGCACGACTGGATGATTTTCGTAATTGCACCGATCGGCTTCGTTCTGTCTTGGTGGTTGGTAAAAGAATTCGCACCCAATGCTAAAGGAAGTGGAATTCCACAGGTGATGGCAGCTGTAGAGTTGGCAAATCCTAAAGAGCACAAAAAGATCAGAAGTCTTTTAAGTTTAAAAATTATCGTATTTAAAATAATTTCATCTGTAGTTTTGGTTATCGGAGGCGGAGCGGTCGGACGCGAAGGACCAACCATTCAGATTGCAGGCTCTATTTTCAGAAAAGTAAACGAATATCTTCCCGATTGGTGGCCAAAAATTTCTAAAAAAAACATGATTATGACTGGAGCGGCAGCAGGACTTGCAGCTGCTTTCAATACTCCTCTAGGCGGAATCGTATTTGCTGTTGAAGAATTATCTAAAACACACATCAATTATTTTAAAACGGCTCTTTTTACGGCGGTTATTATTGCTGGCTTAACGGCACAAACTTTAGCAGGTTCATATTTATATTTAGGTTATCCGAAGACAAATGATGTTTCATTGATGGTCATGTTTCCTATTGTGCTTGTTGCAGGAATTGCCGGAATTCTGGCAAGTCAGCTCTCAGTAACAATGCTTAAAATGAATGACTGGAAAAAAAGAAAATTAAAAACCGACCGTGCAAATGTTCTATTTTTAATTGGTTCTGCACTTTTAATTGCTTGTGTTTCATTCTTTATCAGCAGAGAAGTTTTAGGTTCAGGAAAAGAAATTATGGAGCGTGTACTTTATACTCAGGATAAACATGAAGACTGGTATATTCCTATACTAAGAATGTTTGGTCCTGCCCTGTCTTTCACTTCTGGTGGTGCGGGAGGAATTTTTGCACCGGCTTTGACAGCAGGAGCAAGTATCGGTTCTGTAATCTCGGGAATTATTGATTTAACTCCGAACGAAACCAACGTTGTTATTCTTGGCGGAATGATTGCTTTTCTTACAGGCATTACCCGTGCTCCTTTTACTTCTGCAATCATTGTTCTGGAAATGACTGACAGACATTCGCTGATTTTTCATTTGATGCTTGCAGGAATGGTTTCCTCCATTACTTCTATTTTGGTAAGCAGGCATTCTTTATATGACGTATTGAAAATCAATTTCTTAACAGAAATTAGAAAAAATTAAAATTTACTTAAAAACACATTGATCAAATTCACTTAAAAATGAATTTTTAATTATTTTTCATTAACTTGTCTGAGAATTCAAAATAACTCTTATGAAAAAACAATTACTCAATGTATTATTATTAGGACTTCCTGTATTTGGTTTCAGCCAGATATTCCAGGAAAATTTTGATGGAAATGGTCAGGGAATTTCAGCTTGGACTATAATTGACTCGGATGGATTAACACCTGCAGCAGACGTTAATTTCATTACTAATGGATGGAACAGGATCGATAGAGATGGCACTGAAGGTGATTTTGGCGGTCCTGCAGGCAACTATGCAGCCATGAGTACATCGTGGTATACTCCTGCAGGTACATCCAACGACTGGTTAATATCTCCTACAATTCCAGTTTCCGGAGCTTCACCAACTTTGTATTGGGATGCAAAAGCTCAGGACAGCACTTATCCTGATGGTTATAAAGTTATGCTTTCTCCAAATGGAGGAAACACGATTGCTGACTTTACAGTAGAATTATTCAGTACAACCGGCGAGAACGCAGCATGGACAAGCAGAGCAGCCAGTTTGACCCCTTATATAGGCCAGAATGTAAGATTTGCATTTGTAAACAACAGCAATGATAAATTCATGCTTTTAGTTGATAATATCAAAGTTGATTACACTTTTGTTGCACCACCTTATTGTGGACCTTTATCTTTTGAAAGCTTATTTGGAGATGGAGATGAGCCAATAACTTTAGTAAATTTTGCCGGAATAAATAATGCAACTAATGATGAAGAATATGTAGGAAATTCCCATGAATTCTTTTTAAGTCAAGTAGCAAATGTAACACAAGGAGAAACCTATAATATCACATTAAAAGGGAATACCGCCGGAGCTAATTATACAAATAAATTTGCCGTTTTTATAGATTGGAATCAGAACGGAATACTTAATGACGCAGGAGAAGTATATGAAGTAACACAAACAATTACAGGATCAACAGGATTGGACGCAATACAGGCAGTACATCCTATTACAGTTCCAGCAACAGCTCTTGATGGAAATACAAGAATGAGAATCAAAAAAGTATTTGATGATACCGATTTACTAAATCCGTGCGTTGGCAACACTTATGGACAGGCAGAAGATTATACAGTTAATGTCAATTCACAACTTGCTGTAAATGAAACCATAAAGAAAAACTCTTCTTTAAAAGTTTATCCAAACCCTGTATCGGATATTTTAAACATCAGTTCAGATTCAAAAGTAAAACTTGTTAAAATTTATGATGCAAGTGGTAAAAATGTTTTAGAAACTGAAAAAAACAATATTAATGTTTCAGGATTAACATCAGGAACATACATTGTCTCTGTACAAACAGAAAATGGAGTTCAATCTTCAAAAATTATAAAAAAATAACAACTTTTTTATTAAAGTTTTCTGAAGACCTGCTTTTTGTGGGTCTTTTTTTAATTATAACGAAAGCTATATTGCATAATAGAAATAATATTCCTACTTTTGCACCTCGAAATAATTAACAAATTCATTTAACATTATGAACAATTACGAAACTGTTTTCATTTTAACTCCCGTTCTATCTGAGGCTCAGGTGGAGGAAGCAGTGAACAAGTATGTAGATCTTATCAAAGAAAAGAACTGCGAAATCGTTGCTAAAGAAAACTGGGGATTAAAAAAATTAGCTTACCCAATCCAATTGAAAAAGAACGGATTCTACACTTTAATCGAATTTAAAGGTGAAGGTTCTGTAGTTGCTGATTTAGAATTAGCATTCAAGCGTGACGAGAGAGTAATCCGTTACCTTACTACAAAACTAGATAAGCACGCTGTAGAGTATGCTATCACTAGAAGAACTAAAGTAAAAGCAGCTAAAGCTTAATTATTAACCCAATTTTTTAAAAAAGACAAGACATGGCAATAGATGATATGGCTAAACAAGCCTCAGCTGGAGGAGAATCTGAAGTAAAATTCCTTACTCCGCTTGATATCAATACAAAATCTGAAAAGAAATATTGTAGATTCAAAAAATTCGGAATTAAGCACGTTGATTACAAAGATGCTGACTTCCTTTTACAGTTCGTAAACGAGCAAGGTAAAATTTTACCAAGAAGATACACTGGAACTTCTTTGAAATACCAAAGAAAAGTTTCTGCTGCTATCAAAAGAGCTAGACACTTAGCTTTGATGCCTTACGTAGCTGACTTATTGAAATAAAAAATTGCAATTAGCCATTAGCTTTTAGCTTTTGGCTTTTTGTTGCTGAATACATAATAATTCTAACTTGATTTAGATTTCAGATAATAGATTTCAGATAACAGACAAAGTCTTATTTCTAACTTCTAACATCTAATTTCTAACATCTAAAAAAGGACAACAACAATGAACATTATTCTTAAAAAAGACGTAGAAAATTTAGGTCTTGAATTCGACACAGTAAGCGTAAAGCCTGGTTATGCAAGAAACTTCTTGATTCCTCAAGGATTTGCACTTTTAGCTACTCCTAAAAACATCGCAGCTCTTGAAGCTACTTTGGAAGCTAGAAAAGAAGAAGAAGCTAAATTAATCGCTGCTGCAACTGCTGTAGTTGATCAATTGAAGAAAACTTCTATCACTATCCCTGCAAAAGTTGGTGCTGGTGACAAATTATTCGGTTCTATCAACAATGCTGATTTAGCTGAAGCTCTAGGAAAAGCGGGTGTATCTGTAGATAAAAAATACATCAAAATCCCTGGAAACACGATCAAAAGAACAGGAAAATTCACTGCTCTTGTTAGACTTCACAGAAACGTTGAGTACAATTACGAATTCGATATCGTATCTGATGCTCCGGTTGAAGCTCCAAAACCAGCTGCTCCAAAAGCTAAAGTTGAAGAAACTCCTGCTGAAGAAGCTTAATCTTAACAACAAGACGAGATTTTTCTCAACATACAGAACCACTTCTTTTGAAGTGGTTTTTTTATGTCATTGTAGAAAAACGCAATCTTTAAAAATGTCTTAGAATTTATTTTTTTTTGAAGCTATTTCCTGCTCTCCGCACTCGCTATTTTTATAGGATTTGGCTCGGCGGCGAAGCCGCCGAGCCAAACCCTCCAAAAAC